>PKWS01000139.1:6701-9689 GCA_003132105.1 Desulfosporosinus sp. | reverse complement strand
AATGCAAAGGGTAAAAACACAGTGGGTCTTGTCGGTGGCATGGCGATTCCTCCAGTAAACGATTACATCGCTGGATTTATCCAAGGTGCCAAGAGTGTTAACTCTGATATTAAGATTGATTTAAAATACACTGGAAAGTTTGATGATCCTGCTCTTGGTAAATCAACAGCTCTTGCTCAAATCGCTGGGGGTGCTGATATTGTATTCCATATAGCAGGTGGTACAGGAACGGGTGTTATTGACGCAGCGAAAGAAAAGAAAGTTTATGCTATTGGCGTCGATGCGGATCAAAACTACATGGCTCCTGATAATGTCATTACTAGCGCCTTAAAGGGCATGAATGTGGCAACCTTTGATATCATCAAGGGTGCAATGGATGACAAGTTCAAAAGCGGAAACGTGTTCTTTGATTTAAGCAACAACGGAGTTGGTTTTGCAACTCCAACTAAGGTAGTGCCTAAAGAGATAGTTGACAAGGTGAATGATGCAGCAAAGCAAATCAAAGATGGAAAAATCACAGTTACAAACGTTATCCCTGCAAGCTATAAATAAGGGTATAAAGTGTGCTAGATGGTTGAAATGACAAGTGGATTGCTTCATAATCCTTATGGGGCAATCCCTTTCTAATGGAGGGGACTGTGCAACTATGCGTACCTGTTTGGAAGTTAGGGATGTTACTAAATCGTTTCCAGGAGTTCTTGCCAATGATCACGTGAATCTTGATGTTCGCGAAGGAGAAATCCATGCAATATTAGGAGAAAATGGGGCAGGGAAATCCACACTTGTCAAACTTATCTATGGACTCTATAAACCAGATTCCGGGAGTATTCGACTCTATGACCAGGAGCTCAACTTCTCAAGTCCCCGACAGGCCATCCAAGCCGGCATTGGAATGGTACACCAGCATTTTATGCTCATACCTGCTTTAACAGTTGCAGAGAACATCGTCCTCGGTGGAGAACCAGGTAGGATTCACTATCGGCGCAAAGAAAATATAGAGATGGTCCGTCAACTTGCCAAGCAGTACCATATGGATATAGACCCCAGCGCGAAAGTAGGGGATCTGACAGTCGGACTGCAACAGCGTGTTGAAATTTTAAAAGTCTTTTATCGTAAGGCCAAGTTGCTTATTCTGGATGAACCGACGGCTATGCTTACGCCTCAAGAGGTGGAAGGATTAATCCTAGTTATGGAACGTCTGCGGTCACAAGGGATACCCATTATTTTCATCGACCATAAGCTTGACGAAGTGAAGCGTATTTCTGATCGCGTTACTGTAATGAGAGCTGGAAAGACGGTTAATACCGTTGAAACTAAGGCAACAACCCCTCAGGAACTTGCTAATATGATGGTTGGACGTGAAGTTGTGCTTCATGTGTCCAAACCACCCCAGATGCCAGGAGAACCGGTTCTGGAGGTCGAAGATATAGTGGTCTCGTCTGACCGTAACGAGAAGGTCAAAGGGGTAAGCTTTCAAGTTCACCGTGGAGAAATCTTTGGACTCGCAGGGATCGATGGGAACGGACAGTTTGAACTTGTAGAAGCAATTACTGGGCTTATGGCCTGTAAAAGTGGGTGCATCCGCTTACTTGGAAATGACATCTCGTCCTATTCGGTACGACACAGAACCAAAGCAGGAATTGCTTATATTCCACAAGACCGTCAATTAGATGGCCTGGTTATGGATTTTGAGCTGACTGAAAACTTCGTACTTCGTGACTTCTTTAAGCCACCGTTTTCTCGTGTAGGGCAATTGCAAAAGGGACCCATCGAGGATTACGCAACACGATTATCTGAAGTTTTTGACGTTCGGCCACGGCAAATTCACGCCCTAGCTCTGAATCTTTCGGGTGGAAACCAACAAAAAGTGATTTTGGCTCGTGAAGTTTCCCGTAAGCCTGAACTATTAATAGCAGATCAACCGACCAGAGGTTTAGATGTCGGCGCGATTCAGTTTATTCATAACAAACTCTTGGAGTTGCGTGCTGCTGGGAAGGCTATACTTTTGGTTTCTTTGGAATTAGATGAGATTATGTCCTTATCAGATCGGATTGGGGTTATTCATGCTGGCCGACTGATGGCGATCCTGCCAGGCGGACAAGTCACACGTGAACAGCTCGGTTTACTCATGACTGGAGTAGACTCAAAGAAGGAGGGGTAAAAAATGCAAAAGACGCTGGAAGGATTGGTTACCCCTTTTGTAGCGATCGTTATTGCGGTCTTAATCGGTGCAGGTGTAATGCTCGTGACTGGTCATAACCCACTGACGGCCTATGGTGCTCTCTTTTCTGGAGCGTTTGGCTCTACCGCAAATTTGTCGAACACGATTGCTAGTGCTATTCCCTTAATCCTCTCGGGTTTGGGTGTTGCCATTGGTTTTAAAGCTGGATTGTTTAACATTGGAGCAGAGGGTCAATATTGGATCGGAAGTATGGCAGCCGTATGGATTGGCTATTCCGTGCATGGGCTTCCCCCTATTTTACATATCTCTTTGTCCATTCTTGCTGCAATGCTAGCAGCTGGGCTTTGGGCTGGAATTATCCCTGGGTTAGCCAAGGCTTTTGTAGGTGCCCACGAAGTGATTACTACCATGATGATGAGTTATATTGCTATCTACTTGAGTCACTATATGCTGGAAAGTGGACCGATGATGCAGCCTGGCTTTACCCCACAATCCCCAGTGATTCTTCCATCCGCGACGTTAGGTAAGATCGTGGAGCGAACACAGCTGTCTTGGGGCTTAGTCATTGCAGTGGGCGCATGTATTCTAGTTTATTGGTTACTCTATAAGACAACCTTGGGCTATCGATTAAGAGCGGTTGGCTTGAATGCACGGGCGGCGAACTATGCTGGAATCAATGTACCGTTCCATTTGGTCTTAGCCTTATTTATTAGCGGAATGTTAGCTGGTTTAGCGGGTGCAGTTCAAATGTTGGGAGTACAACATCGCCTTTATGATAGCTTCTCATCAGGATATGGATTTACAGC
>PKWS01000139.1:0-6642 GCA_003132105.1 Desulfosporosinus sp. | reverse complement strand
ATTTTCTTAGTCGCGACGAAGGATATTGTGCAGATAGTTCAAAAACGCTGGCGCAAAAGTAAAGCCCTAGCGTCGGGCAAGGAGGTAGCTTAAAATATGCTTTGGGATGTATTGACGAGGCCTGATCTGTGGGCGGCAACTCTGGCTATGGCCACTCCGATTGCCCTCCCTGCGCTTGGAGGAACCTTTTCTGAGCGTAGTGGCGTTGTAAACATAGCCATGGAAGGCATTATGCTGATAGGAGCCTTTTTTGGTGTGCTGTTTTCTTATTATACAAATAGTGCTTGGCTAGGCTTAGTTGGGGCTTTATTAATGGGAGCACTGATCTCAGCGCTTTTTGCTTACGTAACGGTTAATCTCGGAGCGGATCAAGTGATTGTGGGAATGGGTGTCAACATTTTTGCAGCTGGACTGACAGCATTTCTGTTAAATACGATTTTCGGCTATGGTGGCACACCCCGTGATACACCAGCCCTTCCCAACTTAACTATTCCAGGACTAAGTGATATCCCATTTGTGGGTCCAATCCTAGGATCCCAAAATGTTGTTGTCTATTTAATGCTAATATTGGTAATTGCATCCCATTATTTTCTTTTTCATACGAATCTGGGGCTGCGTTTGAGAGCGGTTGGAGAAAATCCTCAAGCGGCTGACACAGCAGGGCTTAATGTTCGGCGTCTTCGTTACCTAGGAGTTATTATTGGTGGTATGCTTTCTAGTTTAGGAGGCGTATATCTCGCCTTAGGCCTGCTAAATAGTTTCGAAGTGAATATGAGTGGCGGACGGGGTTATATTGCCCTTGCAGCCATGATCTTTGGCAAATGGACTCCTTTAGGTTCGCTGGGAGCAGCCTTGATGTTTGGATTTGCCACGGCTTTAAGTATGCTCTTGCAAGGAGGGGGCGTATCCTCAAATATTATTCAAATGCTTCCATATGCACTGACAATTTTAGCCTTGGCAGGATTAGTCGGAAGAAGCACGGCACCCGCAGCGGATGGCATTCCGTATAATCCCAATAAATAATAGATTGGAGGAGGGTAAGCGCCATGGGTCGTATTCATCAGAGTGGAAAATCCCTCTCAGATCTAGTTCGTTTAGAACTTTTAGATGAAATACGTCGGGGGAAATATCTCATTGACGGCCGACTTCCGAATGAAGGAAAACTTGCACAGGAACTTGGGGTCAGTCGCAATACCCTTCGTGAAGCGTTGAGAGTTTTAGAATCGGTTGGCGTAGTTGAGAAAAAACATGGACTGGGTACTTTTGTGCGAGGAGAATCATCCCCAAAGGTTAAGCCNNTAGAGGTTCTATTTCGTGTGACAGATGCAATATCAGAGCTTGGAATGATACCTGGGACAAGCGGCATTGAATTTGAGAGCTCTACTGCAGATTCAAGAGTAGCGGAAAAACTAGGGATAAGTACAGGAACCCTTGTGAACCAGCTGCGAAGAGTACGTACAGCAGATGGCGTTCCTGCGATTTATTGTATTGATATGTTTTCTCCACGTGTAGGAGATCTTGACGTTGAAAAAATTAAGTCATCGATCTTTTCTTATCTCGAAGAAGTAAAGGGAATTCGGATAACTTATGCTTCGACAGACATTCGGCCGATAGTTGCAGGGAAAGAACTAGCCGATAAATTAGAGGTAACAACAGCAAGTCCCTTACTACTGTTAGATGAAGTTCATTTTGATAAATTTGATAACCCAATTTTTTATTCGCGCTTGTTTTTTCGCTCTGACTATTTCGTTTTTCACGTTGTAAGAACTAGGTGAACTTTGGATGATGAGGGCTCATTAAAATGGGTCCTTTTTCTTACAAAATTCTGGGGAAATGGTAATTATGGTTCCGACTGTATATACTAAGTGAGATTATATTTCTAGGAGGGAAAATTGTGGAACAACAACGCCTGAAGTCTAGAGCAGAAACTCCAGAGGCTAGCAAGTGGCATTTGGAGGACATTTTTTCCAACAATGATCAGTGGGAGAAAGAGTTTTCCCGCGTTGAAAAGCTATTAGGTGAAGGACAAAAATTCGAGGGACATTTAGTAGATACTCCGGATACCTTAATCGCGTGTTTTGAGTGGATGGATGATTTAAGTTTACGAATAGAAGAAGTTTATTCTTATGCCCGTATGCGGCGAGATGAGGACAATCGCAACGGAACCTATCAAGCCTTGACAGACCGTGCAGGAGCCCTAGCCGTGAAGGTGGGCAGCGCGGCGTCTTTTGTGGTCCCGGAATTGTTGGCCATGCCGGAAGGTCGGCTGGAGGAATTNNTTGGCGGAGGCTCCTGGGGCAATCTTTTCGATGGCCAATAATGCAGACCTAAAATTCCCGAGTATTGTCGATAAATCGGGTGAATCGGTTGAGCTAACCAAGGGAAATTTTATTCTGTTCATGGAAAGTCATGAACAGGGTGTACGAAAAGCAGCCTTTGAGACGCTTTATCATACGTATGAGAAGCNNAAAAGAATACGTGGGCGGCCACTTTGAATTCTAGTGTAAAATCCGACGTTTTTTTCGCTAAGGCTCGGAAGTATCCTTCGGCGATTGAGGCCTCCTTAGATGATGACCGTGTTCCCTTAAAGGTGTATGATTCCTTAATCGATACAGTTCACGAATTTTTGCCTCAGCTGCATCGCTATGTCCAACTGCGCAAAAAAGCCTTGAAACTTGATGAGCTACATATGTATGATATCTACGTTCCCATAGTTCCCGAAACGACTATGGCGATTACATATGAGGAAGCAAAAGACATGGTAACTGATGGCCTAAAACTGTTAGGACAAGACTACATCAAAATCCTTGAGGAAGGGTTCCATAAAAAATGGGTTGATGTATATGAAAATGAAGGAAAGACCAGCGGTGCTTACTCTTGGGGAACTTATCGCTCACACCCGTATGTCTTACTCAATCATCAAGACACGTTAGATTCTATGTTTACTCTCGCTCATGAAATGGGTCATTCGTTGCATACCTTTTTCTCCAATCGTGAACAACCCCATCTCTATGCGGGATATAAAATTTTTGTGGCAGAAGTCGCTTCAACCTTGAATGAAGCGTTGGTGATGGAGCATCTTTTAGAAACTACAAAAGATCCGAAAACCCTCGCTTATCTGATCAATCATTATCTCGAACAGTTCCGAGGTACTATTTTCAGGCAAACCATGTTTGCTGAATTCGAGAAGAAGATTCACTCGGTTGTAGAAGAAGGCGGAGCCTTAACAGCCGACACCCTATCTGAAATCTATCGTAATTTAAATGCAGTCTATTATGGGTCGGAGGTAATCCTTGATCCTGAAATTGCGATAGAATGGGCACGTATCCCACATTTCTATAATGCGTTTTATGTTTACAAATATGCAACTGGCTTCTCCGCGGCGACTGCCTTTGCACGGGCAATTTTAGATGAAGGGGAGCCGGCTGTGGCTCGATATCTGGAATTCTTGAGCGGTGGTAGTTCAGATTATCCGATTGAATTATTGCGTAAAGCCGGCGTCGATATGGAGACGCCTGTTCCTGTACGGAATGCACTACAAGTCTTTACAGGACTTGTAGAACGTTTAGAGACACTCTTAGCGTAAGTCTAGGGTTTGACAAGGGTTTGGAAACGGGGATCNNTTGAGGTATTCTAGGACTTTGTCAATCTTTCCCAGACGCCCGTAGATGCTTGCGATGCCGTAATAACTCCACGTATCACGATTGTCGAGTTGCAAAGCCTTTTGATATGCCGCAATGGCAGGATCCCAGCGTCTGGCAAGTTCATTAGCCAAGCCCAGATTAAAATGGCCATAAACAAACGATGGATTGAGAACAAGGGCTTGCTGAATAAGAGCAAGCCCTTGTTCGTAGTGTCCCTGAAAGGCTAAGGTTGCTCCTTTAGCATTGAGTGCTTCATAACATTGAGCGTCAATCGCCAACGCTTGATTAAAGAGGACAAGGGCTTCTGGAAATTTGCGTTGATAATATAGTCTAAGCCCTTGGTCATATAAAACAAGTGCTTTTGAGTCAGAGATATGAAGTGGCAGAAGAGTTGAAGACGGAGAGAGTGGTGTTGTCTGAGACGGAGATGAGGGAACACTGCTGGATTCAGCAGAGACAGCTGATGTAGGAGGATTTATTGGAATGCTGCTTTGCTTTGTATTAGATTTTGGTAAGTAAAATATAACGATCATCGTGGTTATTACTAGGCCGATGGATGTCATTAAAATGTACGATGATATAGAACGTTTCAATATAAACTCTCCTTTTCGGGTTGATTCTGTGCTTATTATAGCATCTAATGAATGGATTCATAAGTAAGGGAATATTTCCACCTGTAAATTTGACAGAGCATGAATCCGGGTAGTAAGATGAATTAGGATTAAATGGGAATAATATGGACTTTATTATAGACCGGATGGGAGTGGACCATGGAAAATAATGAAGCTCAAGACCACTTACAACAGGTAATTCTAATAGCTCAGGGGTTTTATGCGCGAAAAGACCGTGCGCACGATTTTGAGCACGCTTTAAGAGTTAGGGAGTGGGGTAAATTACTTGCTAAAGAAGAAGGGGCAGACGCTACTATCATAGAGTTAGCTGCGCTTCTTCATGACATTGGTCGTTCTGGCGCGGTAGAAAAAACGCATGCGGAAAGCAGTGCAGGGCTTGCCGTCAATATTCTCGACAAAACCGGGTATTCTGAGGACATTGTTTTGAGAGTTAGAGATGCGATTGTGGCTCATTCACTTGAAGCAGGGCACGAACCAAATACGCCTGAGGCAAAAATCTTGTATGATGCAGATAAATTGGACTTTGTAGGAGCAATCGGCCTGGGACGTTTGTTTACCTTGGGCGGGGTTCAAGGGTGGCCATTAGTGGGCGAGAATTCCTGTGAGACGTTTTACCTAGACAAAATTCGTGGATATCAAAAACATTTATATACTAAGGCTGCTCTAATCTATTTCGAGCCCTTGTTACTTTTCATGGAAGAGTTTTGGCGAGGGTTACATGCCGAACGACTCAAATTAGTGCTTTCTGGACAAGCTAATTCTATATAATAGCTTATTCGGAAAGGATGAATTCAACAATGCGTTGGCTTTGGCGTTTATTAACATTTATAGTTCTCCTAGCGTTCTTACGTAATTTTATCGTTCCACAACCAAAGGTTTTCATTTCATGGCCAGAAGCTCAAAACTTGGCACCCAAAATACAGGGTCAAATTAAACAATTGCAAAGATTTACTCAAGATCTTCCGGCTAGTATTGAAGTAGAAGTGCGTCGTCTCTGGAACGATTTTCAACCTAGTGGGGATGGAAAACAAGTTTGATTATAGGCCTTAAAGACGATATATTTCCTAAAAGTATTTTTGTGAAATGCAAAAAGTGTGGTATATTAACTAGAATAAATTTAAAGGAGTGAAGAACTATGGTCAAAATTACAGAAATTGCCGCCCAAAAAGTCAAAGAAGTGCTAAAGGATCAAAATAAAGAAAATTCTTTTCTTCGCCTCTATCTTGTAGGCGCTGGCTGAAGTGGGCCGAATTTCGGCATGACTCTGGATGAGTCAAAGACGGATGACGATATTCTTGATGAAGAGTACGGCGTATCATTAATAACAGATAAAAAACTTATTAATTATCTAGAGGGAGCGACTGTTGACTTTGTTGAATCCGCAAACGGCGGAGGATTCGAAATACGTACGGCGCAATCTGACAATGGCGGCGGCTGTGGCGATAGCTGCGGCGGAAGTTGCTAAGATGGTAGATCAGCAAAAAGAGAGCTCATGGAGCTCTCTTTTTGCTTGCCGGAACAGGAGTCGTAGGCAAGAATTACCTAGTGTCGCACCATAATGACATTGTATACAATACGTATCTGTGAAATAGGTTTAAAAAGGGCTTGAGTATAATTCACAAATGTGTTAATCTAATGTCCATACTGCGAGTACATTGGTCTATAAAGGGAGGAAATATTATGGCATTACCACGGAAAGAGTCTAACCGGGCTATCATTACTGTATTAGGTCGAGATCAGATTGGAATTATCGCTTGGGTCACTGGGCGACTTGTAGAACATAGTGTTAACATATTGGATATCAGTCAAACGATCATCGATGATTTTTTCACAATGATTATGGTTGTTGACTTAAAGGCTGCTAATTTAGAGTTGGTCGCACTGTCACGCATGCTGGAAAATGAGGGGAATGACAAAGGGCTCCAGGTGAAGGTCCAACATGAAGATATTTTTTCGTTCATGCACCGTATCTAATCTATAGGATTATACGAAACTTAAATAAGGGTAGTGGAGGAAATCATGACAATCACATTCGCACGAGAAGAAATTCAACAAACGATTAAGATGATAGATGAAGAGAATCTTGATATTCGAACGATTACGATGGGGATAAGTCTACTTGATTGCGGATCGGAAGATATCAACCGGCTGGAACAGAAGATTTATGAAAAGGTCGTCAAAAATGCGGGACGATTAGTGGCGGTTGGCGAACAAATCTCGGCACGTTACGGGATTCCAATTATTAATAAACGTGTATCTGTCTCTCCTATAGCAATCGTGGCTGCCAACATGAATCCCGAAGAAATGGTACGTATTGCAAAAGCATTAGATCGGGCCGCCCGTGAGGTCGGGGTTAATTTTATTGG
>PKWS01000188.1 GCA_003132105.1 Desulfosporosinus sp. | reverse complement strand
CCTTTTAATATTAAAGGGATTGCGCATGAACGAGTTGCAACTATTCTATCTAATCAAGCGGGCATTGCGGTTCGCACAGGTTGTTTTTGTGCCCAACCCTATATCCAAAGGCTTTTATCTATTTCCCCGAAACAAATGGAGTTCTACAGAACAAGTTTTGACGCTCCCCGCCCAGGTGTCGTTCGAATAAGCTTCGGATTATATAACGATTTTGGTGAAATTGATGTTTTAACCCAATTGCTTGAAAGAATCATTAAGCACCCAACAACTTACATCTAATGAATGTTATATAATTTCTATTTCTACTTATAATAGATTTGTATAATCAACATAAAGGGGTGCGTGAATTGAACAAAAAAATGAACATCCTCATGTTTAGCGGAGAATATGATAAAGCGTTAGCCGCTCTGGTACTTGCCAACTCTGCCCGAGAGTTGGAGGTTGATGTTACTATGTTCTTCGCATTTTGGGGGCTTTTTCTAGTTCGCGACCCTGAAAAAGGGTCGTCCGAAGATAAAAGTTTATACGAAAAAATGTTCGGGATGGTTACTCCCAAGGGACCTGAGGAGCTGCCCCTCTCAAGAATGAACATGGCAGGGCTGGGCAAACAAATGCTTCTGGAGATGATGGAAGATGACAAAACACCCTCTCTGACGGATTTTCTAAANNTTTAAAGATGACGAACTGCTTCCAGAAGTTGAAATCATTACGGCAAAAGAGTACTTAGCCGATGCCCTGGCCTCAGACATGCAGCTCTTCATTTAGTTACTTCGTACTTATTCCCAGAGCTTCTTTGGCAAGCCGGTCTACGTAATCGTTAAACCGATCTCCACTGTGACCGGCTACTTTTTTAAATTCGTACAGTCCATGATGCGCTCGCATAAATTCTACATATGCTTGTGTAAACTTATTTTTTGCTTGCCAATCCCCGGTTACCCAATGAGAAATTCCGGAATAGTCGTGATAGATGCGGATACGCACATTAAGCGTTTTTGCTTTTTCCACAGCATGTTGCACAGCCGCTAGTTCTCCAGCGACATTTCTCATACTTGCGGCTTCGAGGTCTTCACCGACCCCGTTACTTTCGAAAACAACCTCGCCATCCTTGATAAAGGCATAGCCATAGGAATACCTACCCTTGCAATAGCTTCCATCTGTATAGACTTCATAGTCAATAGCGCCTACGAAATCGGGCTGCCCATTTACCTCGATACTTCCTCTAAGATCGTTAGAAACACTAACGCCACCATTAAGCCACTCAAGGGCTTCAACTTTCGTTTCAAACCCTTTAAACACAGCTCCTTTATAACCCTTGACAGATGCTTGACATTCCGACCAGTTATTGAAGATTCCTACCTTAGACCCCTCTTTAACTACATAGTAATTTTTTTTGCCCAAAGCTTGTCCCTCCTTAAACCTTAGCAATCTCGATAGTTTGCCTGATAAAAGCCGTTTGATGAATGATATTCTTCCAATAATAAGATAATAGGTTAAAGCTGAGGAAAACACAAACACAAATTAAGGAGGCCTGTCCCCGTGACGAAAATAATGAAAACCATGGATGGAAATCAAGCTGCCGCATTAGCTTCTTACGCCTTAACCGAGGTAGCCGCGATCTTTCCGATTACACCTTCTACTCCGATGGCTGAAGGTGTGGACGAATGGTCTGCTCATGGAATGAAGAATTTATTTGGTCAACCCGTAATAGTCGCCGAACTGCAGTCTGAAGCTGGTGCCGCCGGAGCCTTGCATGGTTCTTTGGCAGCAGGAGCGCTCACCACTACCTACACCGCTTCCCAAGGTCTTCTCTTAATGATCCCAAATATGTACAAACTTGCAGGAGAACTGTTGCCAACAGTGTTTCATGTGACTGCTCGTGCTATTGCTGCGCATGCTTTGTCTATCTTTGGTGACCACCAAGATGTTATGGCTTGTCGGCAAACCGGCTTTGCTCTACTTGCTTCTTCAAGTGTTCAAGAAGCTCATGATTTAGCGTACATTGCTCATCTCTGTACGATTAAATCACGAGTTCCCTTTCTGCATTTTTTTGACGGGTTCCGAACCTCACATGAGATTCAGAAGATCGAAGTGATAAATGAACAGGACATTGCTAAGATTGTCGATTGGCAGGCCATCCAGACCTTTCGTGATCATGCTCTAACACCAGAACACCCAGTTGTCCGAGGGACTGCCCAAAACCCTGACATCTATTTCCAAGGCCGAGAAGTCGCCAACCCTTTCTATAATGCGGTTCCGGATATTGTTGAAAACTACATGCAAGAAATTAAGAAAATTACGGGAAGAGAGTATCATCCCTTTGATTATTACGGCTCCCCGGATGCGGAATCTGTTATCGTCGCCATGGGCTCTGTCTGCGAGACGATTGAGGAAACTATCGACCACCTTATGGCCAAAGGAGAAAAGGTTGGAGTTATCAAAGTTCATCTATACCGACCGTTCTCAGGAAAATATTTCTTGAACGTTCTTCCAAAAACAGTCAAAAAAATTGCCGTCCTCGATCGCACCAAAGAGCCNNATAATCGGAGGTCGTTACGGTCTAGGTTCTAAGGATACCCGTCCTTCCCAGATTATTGCGGTCTATGATAATCTCAAACAAGCTCACCCTAAAGATGGCTTTACCATCGGAATCACGGATGATGTCACAAACACCTCCCTTCCCGAAGTAGATCTTGTGGAAACAACTCCCGAAGGGACCATCAGTTGTAAGTTTTACGGTTTGGGTTCTGATGGGACAGTCGGGGCCAACAAATCTGCTATTAAAATCATTGGGGATAAGACCCCCCTTTATGCCCAAGGTTATTTTTCATATGATAGTAAAAAATCCGGTGGCACAACCATTTCCCACTTGCGTTTTGGCAAGAAACCTATAAAATCCACCTACTTAGTATTTCATGCGGACTACATCGCCTGCCATAACAAATCCTTTATTTACAACTACGATTTATTAAATGGGCTTAAGCCTAACGGAGCGTTTGTTTTGAATTGCCCCTGGAAACCAGAAGAATTAGACAAGGAACTTCCAGCAACATTACGACGTTATATCGCCAAAAACAAGATTAAATTCTATATTATTGATGCAGTCAACATTGCCTCCGAGATTGGTCTAGGCGGTAGGATCAATATGATTATGCAGTCTGCCTTCTTTAAGCTAGCCAATGTTATTCCTGTGGACGATGCGGCCAACTACTTAAAAGAATCCATCGCAAAAACTTACGGTAAAAAAGGCCAGAAGATTGTGGACATGAATATTGCCGCCGTGGATCGCGGCATTGAATCTTTACATAAGGTAGCTATCCCTGAATCCTGGGCCAATGCCGAACCAGAGGAAAGCCCGACGGTTGACGAACCTGATTTTATCAAGAACATTCAACGTCCCATGGCCCGAAATGAAGGAGATGATCTTCCCGTTAGTACTTTCGTAGGAATGGAGGATGGCACCTTCCCTGTGGGTACAACGACTTATGAAAAACGCAGGATTGCTGTCATGGTCCCTGAGTGGCAAATTGACAAGTGTATCCAATGCAACCAGTGCTCCTTA
>PKWS01000278.1 GCA_003132105.1 Desulfosporosinus sp. | reverse complement strand
CTATGTGCCATCCGCTCATGATTACAGGGGCCAAGCTTAGTTTTAACTTAGTGAAACCCGGTGAGGTAAATATTGAAGCGATCGTGAAAGTCTATGGTAAAACTGGAATTGAAATGGAAGCCCTGACGGCAGTCAGTGTTGCTGCGTTAACGATCTACGATATGTGTAAAGCGATCGATAAAACAATGACAATTGGGGATATTTATCTAGTTGAAAAGCTAGGGGGAAAAAGCGGACATTTTGTACGAGACTAACCGCCACTAAACTTCTGTTTTTTTACATGGAGAAGTGGCGGTAAGCCCTGCATAAGTTCAACTAACATTTATGGAGCTGTGCTCCATATCAGAAACAAAGTTTCCTATATACGATGATTAACCTAGTTTGCTTAATTTAAAGAAATTTGGATGAGATGAAAGAGGGCTTTATAATGGGTAAAATAATAGCTGTTTGTACGAGTGAGAAAAAAGGAATGCGCAAAAAGAATGTGGGCGAAGGAATTTTAAAAGTCGGCTTTGGCCTTGAAGGAGATGCGCATGGTGGAGATTGGCATCGTATGGTCAGCTTGCTGGCGATGGAAAGTATCAAAAAGATGACGGACAAAGGGTTGGATGTTGGACCAGGGGACTTTGCAGAGAATTTGACCACGGAAGGAATGGAATTATTCACCCTTCCCGTTGGAACAAAGCTAAAGATTGGCGAAACCAGTGTTGGAGAAGTCACTCAAATCGGTAAAGAATGCCATACGAAATGTGCAATCTTCTATCAGGCTGGGGACTGTGTCATGCCGAAAGAAGGAATTTTTATTCGGTTGTTGGAAGGCGGAGCGGTTCGAGTCGGGGACAGCATCGAGGTGATAGCTTAATGTTTCGAGTAGGGGTCATCACGGCTAGCGACAAAGGGTCGCGTGGAGAAAGGGAAGATCTCTCTGGGCCAACGCTTATTAAACTTGTTCAAGACATTGGCGGGGAGGTCGTGGAGTATGTAGTTCTCCCGGACGAGCAAACGTTACTTGCTGAAAAAATGCGCCAATGGGCGGATGAACTTTGTCTAGATTTGATTTTAACGACCGGCGGGACGGGTTTTTCAATGCGTGATGTTATGCCTGAGGCCACCTTATCTGTCGCAGACCGTTTGGTGCCCGGTATTGCTGAAGTGATGCGGATGGAAAGCTTAAAAGTGACGAGTAGGGCTATGCTAAGCAGAGCAGTAGCAGTCCTTCGTAAACAAACGCTAATTATCAATATGCCAGGTAGTCCCAAAGCGGTACGCGAATGTTTTGCAGCCATTGCCCCGGCCATTCCTCATGGAATCCAAATCCTAAAAGGGGAAGCCAGTGAGTGCGCCACAACAGTCAAATGACATAATAGACAACGATAATTATGATAAGTCCTATGGGGCTTGTCACCCCTGTCCATGGCCTAACGTATAATACGCTAGACATATGGCTTGTGAGGTGAATTTTGTGAAAGCCATTGCATTCGTCGATTACGAAAACATTTGGACAGGGTTATTAGAGCGGGGTTATGACTTAACGCCGGAGCAGTTGGTGCAGTTTTTGCAAATGTATTCAACGCGAAACGATATTGACTTATTGGCCATCTATCTTTACGCCAACTTTGATCGGGAAGAGTTTTGGCGAACACAAACGACGTTTGAGAAAACGAATGTCTTTACACGTCATGTCTTTGGAAAAAACAATTATTCCAGTACGGGACTTCGCCGTAATGCAGCTGACCTAGAATTAATGCTTGAGGCTCAGGAAATCTTGCTGACACGAGCGTCTACGTTTGACATGTATTTGTTGCTTACGGGGGACGGAGACTTTCTTTCACTACTCAGAAAAGTCCGAGCCTGGGGGAAAGAAGTAAAAGTGATTGGGGTAGCAGGAAGTGTTCATCATGCTCTACAGCCTTATTGTGAGGGCGATGATCTTTTACAGTGGGTCCTTCATGAAAAGCACGAAACACAGTATCATCCTGAGCAGGATTTGGAGCAAGGAATTAAGATCCTGGGAACTCTTCAGACTCGCTTTCCTTACGTTGCATCAACAAAAGCGAGAGCCGCCTTATCAGAGCTTCTAGGACGATCTATTTCACAAGTTAAAGAGTTCATTCACTATACGTTAAAAGAAACTATCCTCATGGAGAGGGAACACTCCGATTCAAATTTAAAAATTGGAAAAACAAAAATATATCTTCTCAATCTGGAGAATGCCTTGGTTTTGGAAACGTTAGGATCCATGCGTGAAGAAGTTTCTCAGCGTCAAAAATTGATTCTGAAGCTTTAATTATGCATAAAAACATGAAAATCTGGCAATTATAGTGTTTAGAGGATGTGGAATTGCGCTCGGGGGAGGGCCTTGGGTGTAAGAATATCTAACGCCTGAAATAGTGAGCAATGACGCGATTGATAGAGAAAATAGACTAAAAATGCTCATATTTGGAGTCTTTGGGGGGTTGCTTTCCAGTGGCCCCTTGCATATTATTATAGATATATTGTTAGCACTCAATAGAGTTGAGTGCTAACAAATATTAAATAAAACTATAAGGAGGCACTTTTCTTCATGAACATTAAACCTCTCGCAGACCGGGTGATCATCAAAGCACTCCCGATGGAAGAAAAAACTAAGAGTGGAATCATTATGCCAGATACCGCAAAGGAAAAACCACAAGAAGGCGAAGTTATCGCCGTAGGTCCTGGTAAAATGGAAAAAGGTGTTCGCGTACCTCTTGATGTTAAAGCAAAAGATCGCGTAATTTATTCCAAATATGCAGGTACCGAAGTTAAGTATGATGGGGAAGAATACTTAATTCTGAAAGAAGCGGATATCTTAGCAATTATTGGCTAGTCCTATAATACTTAAATTTAAGGAGTGGAAATACGTTGGCAAAACAAATTATTTTTAATCAAGACGCTCGTCATGCTTTAGAACGCGGTGTTAATGCGCTGGCTGAGGCTGTACGTGTAACNNAAGATCCATTTGAGAATATGGGTGCACAACTCGTTAAAGAAGTGGCCACCAAAACTAATGATGTGGCTGGGGATGGCACGACGACTGCTACAGTTTTAGCACAAGCTATCATTCGCGAAGGGCTTAAGAATGTCGCGGCTGGTGCAAATCCTATGGGCATTAAACGTGGAATTGAGCAAGCAGTTGAGGCTGTAGTCGCTGACATTAAAGCTAATGCCAAACTCGTTGAAACGAGCGAAGCCATTGCTCAAGTTGCCTCAATCTCTGCGAGTGACAAAAATATCGGTGACCTCATTGCACAGGCAATGGAGAAAGTCGGTAAAG
>PKWS01000039.1 GCA_003132105.1 Desulfosporosinus sp. | reverse complement strand
AGAATCTATTAAGGCTCATTGGTCGGTTCCTCAAATCAGGAGTAATAGAGAACCAGGAATACCATCCAACCATTGAGGGAGCGCCCCAAGGCGGGTTATGCAAAGCTTAGCATAACCCACCTTATGCAAAGAAAGTTATTATGCGAAGTAATCAGCTAAATTGTGGATAAATCCCAAGGCTTTGTCTAATTTACTTTGCATAATGTCCAAGATGATAATAAGGGCTTTAGCTCTAAAAATCATTTTGGGAGGCTCATCTTATGCAAATGAAACCGTTAAAGGAATTACTCCAGGATCTTGACCAAGAAATGCTGAGACTTGGATACACGAAAGGCAGCATGAACTTTTACCATAGTCGGTGGAGGATGCTTACAAAGTTCGCTGAAGGAAAGGGTGAAATCTATTATTCGGAAAAACTAGGGATAGACTTTATCGAAAAACATTTTCACATCCTTGAAAAAGACTTTTCGGGAACTCTAACACAAGCCGAAGTCCAAAATCTTCGTATCATCCGCATGATTGGAGACTTCCAACTTCACCAGACAGTACTGCGCAGATACTATAAGCATAAGGAGATTCTCACTGACCCCTATTTCATTGAAATCAATAACCACTTTAAACAGTATTGTGTTGATAAAGATTATTCCAATGTCACCATTGGACATTATGGGAAACAGTCAGCTCGATTTTTAGACTATGCAGTATCGCAAGGTATTCGATCCTGTAAGGAAATCACTCTTACATTAATAAATAACTACATCAAAACATTAGCCGGTTATACCTATAAAACAGTCGAACAGAACTTGTGCTCATTACGTGCCTTTTTTAGGTTCATCCATCTTAACGGAGAAATCAACACGGATTTTGCATCGAAGCTCCCGATGATCCAAGCAAGGAAACAGACTCGCATTCCTTCTGTATGGTCGGCTGAAGATTTGAAAAAATTGATAGGTTCCATCGACCGAGGAAATCCCATGGGCAAGCGTGACTATGCCATTATCCTTTTGGCCTGCCGTCTTGGCTTAAGGTGTACGGATATCAAAAATCTTACAATGGACAACTTCCACTGGGAAGACAAAAAACTGATCTTCGTGCAGTCAAAAACAAGGACGACATTATCCCTTCCACTGACAGCAGAGGTTGGATGGTCTGTCATTGATTATCTGAAATACGGTCGCCCAAACGTGGAAAGTCGGTGTGTCTTCGTGAGACATCTGGCTCCATTTCTTCCTTTTTCGGAAAGTGACCACTTACACCAGATGATTGCAAAATACATGCAACTTGCACATCTGCCCACCTTAAGAAAGAGGACGGGGATGCACTCACTTCGCCACACTTTGGCCAGTTTACTGCTAGAAAACGATACTCCACTTCCTGCTATATCGGATATCCTTGGGCATGTTGATACGGAATCTACGGCGGTCTATTTGAAAGTAGATATCAAAAGGCTCAAGGAATGTCCTTTGGATTTAGTGGAGGATATGGCATGATAGATATCACTTATTATGGGTCATTTAAAGAACACATAAAAAACCATGTCGAGTTGAAGCAGGCTGTCGGGTATAAATATATCGCAGAAGCAGAGCATCTAAAGCGTTTTGATACGTTTACACTGGAAAAATACAGTTTTGCTACGACTCTGACAAAGGAAATTGTGTTGGACTGGTGCAGTAAAAAGCCCTATGAATCACAGGCAAACCAGTGCACACGTGCCTCTATTATTCGTCAGTTCAGCAGATACCTTGACAGCATCGGTGTTGCAGCCTACATTATGCCAAATGGCTATTATCCGAAAGAAAGACAGTATTTGCCCCATATCTATACGGATGAAGAACTCAAACGTTTTTTTGCTCAAACGGAAAACTGTCATTACAGTTCTGAATTTCCGTTCAGACAGCAGATTATGCCTGTTTTCTTCCGGATGATTTATACATGCGGGCTCCGAGTATCGGAGGCAAGGTTGCTCAAAGTAGTTGACGTCGACCTAGATGCCGGAATCCTTACAATTAATCATTCCAAAAAGGATAACAGTCGTCTGGTCCCCATGGCCGATTCACTCATTAAAAGATGTCGTGAATTCTCTACCAACGTACATAAGCATTCGAATCTAGATGATTATTTCTTTCCTGCCCTTGGTGGAAAACCGATGACCCTCGGAAATATATACAAAAACTTCCGAAAGTTCCTTTGGAGGGCAGGCATTTCCCATGGTGGCAGAGGCTATGGCCCTCGAATATATGATTTTCGCCACGTCTATGCTGTTCATTGTCTTAAAAAATGGTCTGAACAGGGAAAAGACCTAATGGTATACCTTCCTATACTGAGGACATATCTGGGGCATGACTCCTTTGAAGAAACAGCATATTACCTCAGACTGACGGCTGATGTATTTCCCGAGATTACGCTCAAGTTGGAAACGCTGTATCCGGATTTAGTTCCCGTATTGGAATTAGGTGGTGGTACTTATGAAACCGACTGAGTTTGCCAAGTACCTTACTGCGTTTTTGACAACCTACTTATCTGGTCAGAAGAATGTAAGCAAAAATACGATACTTTCTTACAGGGATACATTTAAACTCCTTTTAAGGTATTGCCAGGACCTGAAAAGAATACCGCCTGAACGTATTACCATGGAAACTCTGACAAGCGAACTGATCACTAGCTTTTTGGATTGGCTGGAAACCGAAAGAAAATGTAGTATTTCAACTAGAAACCAACGACTAGCAGCAATTCATTCTTTTTTCCGTTATGCACAGGGTGAAGATCCATCAGGGATTTATTATTTCCAAAAGGTCATATCCATCCCGATCAAAAAGGTAAAAAAAACGTTAGTGGAACACCTGACTCCTGAAGCGGTAAAGCTTCTTCTTGAACAGCCTGATAAACATACTGCAAAGGGGCGCCGTGATTTGACTCTCATGAGTGTCCTATATGATACAGGTGCCCGAGTACAGGAATTAATTGATATTAAAGTATGCGATGTCATCCTTGATTCACCATCTGTTATTGTCTTGACTGGAAAAGGTAACAAGATCAGAAGAGTACCCATCCTGAAAAATACAGTCTCATTACTTCAATACTACTTCTCAGAAAACAACTTGAATAAGCAATGGAAAAACCAGTATCCTTTGTTTTCAAATAGTCAGCACAATAAACTGACTAAGGAAGGAGTCGCTTATATTATTTCAAAATATGTGGAGACAGCACGGAAATCCTCTACGATAGTCCCATCAAAGGTAAAAGTGCATCAACTCCGCCATTCAAAGGCTATGCATCTTCTCCAAGCTGGAGTGCATCTCATCTATATCCGTGATTTTTTAGGTCATGTTGACATAAAAAGTACGGAGATTTATGCCCGGACGGACACTGAAACAAAACGCAAAGCGATTGAGAACGCTTATCCCGACCTCATCGACAGCAACCTGCCTGACTGGAATAAAGATCAGAATCTACTTTCGTGGTTATCTGATTTGAAGTAGGTCCATTCAGATATTATGCAAAGTAAATGAAAAAACAAATCCCATATTTAAAGGGTTTAATAAGGTTACTTTGCATAATACTTTTCTTTGCATAAGG
>PKWS01000240.1 GCA_003132105.1 Desulfosporosinus sp. | reverse complement strand
TGGATCTGCTCTCTTGAGCAAGATCAGTCAGATACGGCACATCGAATTTTAAGGAGCTGTTACATCATGAAACCCGATCGCATTTTAGATTTTCATGCCCACTTTCCAGCGAAAACGGGTATTGCTAAGCGTGTACTTCACCCGTTGGTTAAAGCATACGCCAAGGATCTAAAAGACCATTGGCGAGAAATGTACGACTTTCCTGAACCAGAGAAAAAGCAGCGTGGAATCCAAACGCAAGGAGAACGTTGGGCTGCGGAAGTGCAGAATAATCATTTGGAAAAAGTAGTTTTTATGACAGGAGGTGGGAACAAGGTCCTCTCTGACATTGTACGCCAGCATCCGCAAGAATTTATGGGCTTTGCTCACCATGATCTCTGTGCTCCCAATGCTGTGGAGGAAATGGAGCATGCTCTGGATGATCTCGGCTTGAGCGGGTATAAATGGTTCGGTCCTTTAACAAAGCTTCCGTTTGAGTCTCCAGAGTTGAAACCTTTTTGGCGCTTATTAGCGGATCGAAAAGTTCCTGTTTTGATCCATTTTGGAGTGCTAGGTGGCCCTGGAGGAATTGTACGTCATCCACGAATCAGTCCGATTACATTGGCAGAGGTGGCACAGGAGTATACGGATATTCCTTTCATCATCCCACACTTCGGTGCAGGATACTATCAAGACCTTCTTCACTTGGCTTGGTCGAGCCCTAATGTCTACATTGATTCGTCTGGATCAAACGATTGGATTCGCTGGATGCCTCAGCCGTTATCCTTGAAAGATCTCTTTGCTCGGGCTTTGGAAACCATCGGTCCAAAACGGATTATTTTCGGCACAGATTCAAGCTGGTTTCCCCGTGGATGGTCAAAGAAGTATTTCGACCTCCAAACCCAAGTGTGCACCGAACTAGGCGTTTCTCAAGAAGAAATGAATGCCATCTTCTATCATAACGGGGCAACCCTCTTGGGTCTTGAAAAATGAACATAAACATCATGGCCTTAAAAAGGAGTGATTTTTTTGGGTATCCGTTTCGTATTCGGTCGCGCTGGAACAGGCAAGAGCACCCTATGTTTGGAAGAAATTCGCAGTGAACTTCGGCTGAAGCCTTGGGGAGCACCTCTAATCCTCCTAGTACCCGAGCAGGCAACCCATCAGATGGAAGTGACTTTAGCCAATACGCCCGATTTAGGTGGAAGTTTACGAGCCCAAGTCTTGAGCTTTCGGCGGCTGGGCTGGCGAGTGTTTTCCGAAACTGGTGGAGGGCAAAAAGTTCTAATCGGTGCAATAGGTAAGCGGATGCTCCTTCGCCGAATCCTCTTAAAGCATCGTCTTCATTTAAAAGCCTTTGCACGATCCGCTACCCGGCCCGGTATGGCTGATCTCCTCGCTCAAGCAATTGGAGAATTCAAAACTTACCGGATTGCCCCAGACGATTTACGTAAAGTTAAAAATACAAACGGATTTTTATTGGATAAACTCCAAGACTTAGCCCTTATTTATGAAGAATTTCAAACAGCTTTAGGACAAGGAATCCTTGACCCTGATGATGAACTGTCGATTTTGGCAGAAAAGATCCCTTATGCACCCCTTATCCAAGGGGCGCAGGTATGGGTGGACGGGTTTACGGGATTTACCCCTCAGGAATTAGAAGTCTTGAAAATTATCATGTCCACAGCTAATGAAGTTGTCATAACATCCCCACTTGATCCGGTTTTGCTTGCTGATGAGCGTCAGCTCGAATCGGGTCCATTTAAAGTGGGAGAGGAGTTATTTGCAGGCCCTTGGCAGACTTATCAGGATCTACAACGCATAGCCTCGGAGACTGGTACCCTTTCTCACCCTCCTACCTTGTTGGATAATACGAAACGCTATAAACATTCCTGGCTCAGGCATTTGGAAAAATATTACGCAACTTATCCGACCGTGCCTTACGGAGAGATTCAGTCTCACGCTCCAATGTCCGATCTCAACGAATTCCCTATTAATGAAGAGAGTCCCCTGGGAGAAGGAATCCAGATATTCTCAGCCGTTAACCGGCGGGCTGAAGTCGAAGGTGTTGCGCGGGAACTACGACGTTTAGCCAGGGATGAAGGACTCTGCTGGAATGAGATGGCGGTCATGACTCGTGACCTCACAGGCTATCATGAACTGATTACGCAGGTGTTCACGTCCTATGAGATCCCACATTTTTCAGATCATAAACGTTCTGTCCTACATCATCCCTTGATCGAACTGATTCAAGCCATCCCGGAAGTTGCGGAGAGCTATTGGGGTTATGAACCACTTTTTCGCTGTTTAAAAACAGACTTTTTCCCACTTCAAAGGGATGCTATCGATCGTCTGGAAAACTATGTGCTTGAACACGGAATACACGGAGAGGGCTGGAACAGGAACATTGCGTGGAGATACCATCGTCAATGGTCTCTGGGGCAGAACGAGACACAACTCGCCACTGAAATTAAGTTTCAAGCGGAGCTTAACTCCTCCAGGCAGATTGTTTATAATTTAATAGGCCCATTTATCCAAAGGGTCAGACCGAGTAGCAAAGCTGACTTGTTAACTGTACGGGAAGTTACCGAAACTCTGTATGCCTTCTTAGAAAGGCTTGATGTTCCCGCGACCTTAAAAAAGTGGTCACAAGAGGCCCAAGAAAAGGGGGAACTCAGCGAGGCCAAGCTACACGAACAAATTTGGGAAGCCGTCATCCAAGTCTTGGATGAAATAGTTGCCGGATTAGGGGAAGAATGTTTGGAGCTTGAGGACTTTGCTTTGATTCTTAATTCCGGGATAGAAGCGATCGAACTCGGGCTAATTCCCCCTGGACTTGACCAAGTATTGGTGGGGTCATTGGATCGTTCAAGGAATCCTGAAGTACGGGTTCTCTTTCTTCTCGGTGCTAATGAGGGTGTACTTCCTGCTCGACCTGACTCCGATGGCGTACTTGATGCAGAGGAAAGGGAACAATTGGAGAAAGCAGGGGTCGTTCTTGCCCTCAAAGGGAAAGCTCAGACGTTTGAAGAACAATTCTTTATCTATACAGCACTCACTCGAGCTACAGAGAAACTTGTTGTATGTTATCCATTGACGGATGAAGAGGGGAAAGGGTTGGCGGTTTCGCCTGTTGTCACACGGCTTACGAAGCTTTTCCCGCTTTCTGAGAGCTTCTTAGGAAATCAGGAGGATATTGACCGTATTAGTCAAGCAGATTTTGCCCTTCAAACCTATGCGGAACAACTACGCAGGCTTCGTCAAGGAGACCCCCTTTCCCCTCTTTGGGAGGCTACTGAAAAGTGGCTGACTCAGGATCCTATCCGCCAAAACAAAGTGAAGCGTTTGCAGGCCAGTCTCTTGACCCAAAACCAGGAAGACAGGATAGAACGCCCCCTAGCGAGACGCTTATACGGTAAACGACTGAAAGCCAGTGTTTCTCGTTTAGAACAATTTGCCAAGTGTCCTTTTGGACATTATGCCAAGTACGGTCTAAAGCTACGTGAAAGGCCCACCTATCAGCTATCAAGCCTTGATATGGGCGAATTCTTCCATGCTCTTCTGCATGATTTCGCAATTCTATTGCAGGAACGGGGCTTAAATTGGGGAAAGTTGACGAAGGAAGAATCTTGGGCACTCGTCAGCGAACTGGCCGAGCAAATCGCCCCCAGTCTTCAGCATGAGATCCTCTTAAGTAGCGCACGCTACCGCTACTTAACTCATAAACTCAAACGAACCGTTCATCACGCTGTTCGAGTGCTCGGAGAGCATGCCCGCAGGGGGATATTTATACCAATCCAGCTAGAAGTGGGTTTTGGCCCGACAGAAACTCTTCCTGGGGTCGACATCCCGTTAACAGAGGACGATTCACTACTTTTATGTGGGCAAATTGACCGTGTAGATGCAGCATTCTTAGATGGAAAAGTGTATTTGCGTATCCTTGATTATAAATCCCGCGAATTATCCTTAGCGCTGGATTCAATCTATTATGGGCTAAATCTACAATTACTCACTTATTTGGATGTCGCCTTGCAAGGAGCTGAAGTCTTGTTAAATACAACTTCGGGAATGGACAACGTCTTTCCTCAGAAGATTCCCGCAGGTTTTCTGTATTTTCCTGTTCTGGAACCCCAGCTAGATGAGAAAATCCCCCTCAGCTCGGAAGAATTGGAACAGCACCGTGTCAAAGCCGTCAAAGTCAGCGGGTATTTATTAGCCAATCCACGCGTATTAGAAGCCATGGATTCTTCATTTTCCACAGGGCAATCAGATTTACTCGCACTCAAATTAAAGAAAGATGGGACCTTCATAAAAGGATCAAATGTCCTGAGTGAGGATCAGTTTTCCCTGCTCAGTAGCTATCTTCATCGATGGTTCCGCCAGACTGGTGAAGATATATTAGAGGGAAATATTTTCCTATCCCCTTACCGGAGAGGGAAGAGCACGGGATGCCAGTATTGTTCTTATAAACCCGTTTGCCACTTTGACCCCTACCTTCCAGAAAACCAATACCGAGACCTACCTGCCTTAAAGCAAGAGGAGATCTGGAAACGCCTCGAAGGTAGGGAAGGACAGGCAAGACCCCTTGGACAAAAGGAGGAGATCTGACGTGAGTAAACCCAAGTGGACGGCGGAACAACTTGCCGCTATCACGTTACGAGGCCAAATCTTAGTCGCAGCTGCAGCTGGTTCAGGAAAAACAGCTGTCCTTGTAGAACGGTTAATCCATCGAATCACGGATCCAGAAGAACCTGAGGATGTGGATCGTTTTCTTGTTGTAACTTTTACTAAAGCAGCAGCGAACGAGATGCGGGAGCGTATCGGCAAGGCCATAGACGAGGCTTTGTTTATTGCACAAGAAACTTGTGAAGTTGAACTTCTCCTTCGCCAACGCTCCCTTCTTCATCGGGCAAGCATTACGACGCTACATTCTTTTTGTTTAGAGTTAATCCGAAAGTACTTTTACCAGCTTGAACTTGATCCAGCGTTTCGGGTTACGGATCAAGCAGAGGCTGACCTTCTGCGCCAAGATGTGGTTGAAGACCTCTTTGAAACAAGATATGAACATGGTGACCTTGCCTTCTTGAAACTCGTTGATGCCTTCGGGTCAGATCGTGATGATCAACCGTTGATGGAACATGTTTTGCGTCTTTATGAATTCGCCTATAGTCAACCTCACCCAGCTGTGTGGCTAGGTGAACTTGGTAGAGCCTATGTGTGGGATGATATTGAATCCATGATGCAGAGCGATTGGGGTCAAGCCGTTCGTCAAGGACTACGGGATCGGGTGAGTGAAAGTTTAAACTTACTTGAACGGGCCGAACAAATCACTCAGCACCCAGGGGGTCCAGCTCTCTACGCAGAGACTTTACAAGATGATTTAAACCGAGTTCGGTTATTAAACCGCGCATTAATAGAAGGGCATTGGGCTCAGGTCGAAACACAGTTTAGGTCCGCTGTCAATTATTCCAAGCTACCAGCCATACGCTCTAAATCGTCGGGTTCAATGCAATTGGAAATGGACGAATCCTTCCAGAAATCGTTACAAGAGGACTGCAAGAAATTGAGGGATGAGGCTAAGAAGAAACTCAATTCTTTAAATGATGAGGTCTTTGCGTATCCCCTTGAAGAGCAACTCCCGGCCTTACGAGAGATGGGGACTATGGCACAAACGCTTGGCGCCCTAGTGAGTGAATTTTCGCAAGTTTATGCAGCGGCAAAGAGGCATCGCAATGTCTTAGACTTTACTGATTTAGAACATTTTGCCCTCCAATTACTGGAGGAAAAGGGCGAGGCTTCTTTGATTGCTCAAGGATTAAAGGATTATTTTGCGGAAGTGTTGGTGGATGAATATCAGGATATTAACCCCGTTCAAGAACGAATCTTGCAACGGGTATCAAGACAAGGTGAGTCCCCCAATCTCTTTATGGTTGGAGATGTTAAGCAAAGTATTTATCGTTTTCGCATGGCCGACCCCAGCTTATTTCTTGACAAATACAGCACTCTACCACATTGGCACACTGGAATGCCCGGCGGCACGTCTCCTACGGAGATTGTGATTGATTTAAATCGTAATTTTCGAAGTAGACTTGAAGTAGTGGAGGGGGTTAATTTTCTATTCCGTCAGATTATGACAAAAGGTGCAGGCGAAATCCCTTATGACAATCAAGCTGCCTTACAATACGGCGCGTCCTATATTTCTGGGCAGGATCAAATTTGCACAGCCGAAGGACCAATAGAGGTCCACCTTATTGACCCTAAAAGTATAAGAAACCAACTGTCTATTCCTATCGAAAATGAGGGAATGAAAGATTCTGCGACGATGAATGCGAGAGAAAGTCAAAGTGAAGAGAACAATAAGGCAAGTAGCGAAGATGAATTAACCTCTGGAACTGAAGACGCCATATCCACAGAAGATCTCGATAAGGCTCGAATCGAGGCACGTTTAGTCAGTGAACGAATCCAGTGCATAGTTCAAGGGGCAGAGTTCAAGATTTATGATAAAAAACTCAAGGATTTTAGACCAGTCCAATACTCTGATATTGTGATCTTGATGCGCTCCTACTCAGCAGTTGCTCCAATCTACGTTGAAGAATTCCAGAAAGCCGATATCCCAGTTTATGCAGAAACGACAACTGGGTATTTCGGAGCCAGTGAAGTGGAAACGATGTTGTCCCTTCTGAAAATCATTGATAATCCTCGCATGGATATTCCTCTGGCTGCGGTCCTGCGTTCTCCACTCGTTGGCCTAAACGGGAGCGAATTAGGTAAAATTCGAATGATGCTTCCCGAAGGAGATTTCTATGAAGCGTTAACCCTAGCAGTCTGGGCTTGCATAGACGAGGAAGATTTGTCGTCGGAGCAGGCAAACAATTTTAAACAAATCTTAGGACTCTATGAGGAATCCTTGGGGCTACGGCTTCAAAAGGCACACATAATATTGGCCACTGCGCCCACTATGAAGGATAAAATCACGGATTTTTGGATCAAATTACAAACCTGGAGAACACGCTCCCGTCGTACACCACTAGCTGATCTTCTCTGGTCTCTATATGAAGAGACCGGGTACTTGAATTATGTTGGAACCTTGCCAGCTGGNNTTTCAGCGTCAGGCCAACCTACGAGTTCTCTATGACCGGGCCAGTCGCTTTGAAGCAACAAGGTATCGCGGATTGTTCCGCTTTCTTCGTTTTCTGGATCGTTTCCAGGGGCAAGGTAAGGATATGGGAAATGCTCGATCTTTGGGAGAAAATGAAGATGTCGTTCGGCTAATCACGGTTCACGCCAGCAAGGGTTTAGAGTTTCCCGTTGTGTTCGTTGTCGGTCTGGGTCGTACTTTTAATACACGAAGTCTCAAGGGAAAGGTGCTCCTTCACTCCAAATTAGGAATGGGTATGCCAATCATTGATATAGAAAATAATGTACGCTACCCCTCTTTGATCCAGTACGCGGTAAAACAACGTTTGGCTCAAGAAGCTTTAGCAGAAGAGTTGCGTATTCTTTATGTTGCCCTTACTCGTGCCAAAGAGCGATTGTTCCTCTATGGGACTATGGATAACTTAGATAAGACATTTCTCAAATGGAATCGAACTCTAGAATGGGAAGAGGCCGCCTTACCAGAAGGTCAACTCCGGAGTGCCAAATGCTTTCTGGATTGGATCGGACCAGCATTAGCCCGCCATCCAGAACACCTTTTTGGCCAAACCGATGGACAATCAGCTTTATCCATTCCGGAAGTGAATTCACGCTGGGAAATTCAGATTCATCGTAGTTTAACATCGAGCAAGGAAGAATGTCGGGCGACTAGTCTCGGAGAGAGCAAAGACGAAGGGCTAGTGAGGTGCTTAGATAATAGCGAAAAGGAAATTACGTATGACCCATTGTTTTCTGAGGTCAACCGTAGGCTAAACTGGCAATATCCACACCTCAATTCTGTTAGGCAGGTAGCAAAAACCAGTGTCAGTGAATTAAAACGTCAACACAACTGGCATACAGACGAGGGAACTGCTCCGCTTCCAACGCTTTCGAAAAACACAGATTCTATGAAACGCCCAAAATTTCTTCAAGGAGAGCAGGATCTTACCGCGGCTGAACGTGGAACTGCCCTGCACACGGCGATGCAACACCTTCCTTTTGAAGAATGGGCAACTCAATGGCGAACTTTGACTGAGATGGAACAGATCAATAATGTTAGCGAGTTTCTCATTATGCTCAATCAACATGAAATTCTAGGTTTCGTACAAAAAAATAGTATAAAACCAATCCAGATTGCTCAGTTCCTGAGCTCCCAACTGGGAGAACGACTCTTTAGCGCTCAACAAATACTACGAGAAATTCCTTTTACATTAACTTTTCCGTCCGAGAACCAATCGAATATCTTAGTTCAGGGCGTCATCGATGTTGTTTTGATTAGTAAGGACGAACACCAGGAAATCCATGCGGAAATTCTTGACTATAAGACAGATTCATTTCGGACAATGAGCACTGACGGAATGGAGAACGGCGGAACTAATCCGGAGCAGATCTTGCGGGATCGTTATTCCCTCCAACTCTCACTTTATGCTCTCGCGATTGAACGCCTACTTAAAATTAAAGTGACACGTTGTACACTTTATTCTTTTACACTTGGACGCGAAATCGCTATATCAGATGAACTTCGCAAAGACATTCAAGTACTAGGCTTTCCTTTCTTTTCTAAACAACCACCCATTTGTGCAGAGGTGCTGGAGGAGCTTTAGCAGCAGCTAGTTTTTCTTCTTCCTTGAACGGAACCCAAGACCAATTCCTAATAACATAAGTAATGCCAAGGCTGTGAGTGTGTTAGTTGAAAAGAGTGTGTACTTCGTTGAAGTCCCAGGAGTGTCGGTTTTCGTAGGGGTTTTAACTTCCGCTCCTAACTCAGTTTGAGTTATACTTTCACTTTTAAGAATAGCCTTGTAATTCAAGACTTCGTAAATGGGGGAACGAAGAGCATCATTTCCATAAGCTAACCGAAATTGGCTGTTTCCTAGATCCTTAAACACCAATTTAGTAAGATGATATTTTACGGTTACAGACTTTGGTTTAATGGGTTTGCCATCAAGATTGTGGATAGTGAGTCTAAGTTTGTCAACGGGCGGATTATTAGGATTATTCGTCCATTCGATTCCTCTTCTAACAGAGGAATCTGAGGGGAGGAGATCAAAAAGTTCTCCTTCTGATAAATAATACATTGACTCATCTTTTACTCCGAAAAGACCATACGTGCGCCCTCTTATATCATCGGCGTTAAGTTCTAATCGGAATGCGTCAAGGTGGTTTACCTGAATCGTAATAATTGAGTCCGTTCCATCTTGAGTAGAAATATATTGAGCATCTTCTGATAGAATGAATGATTCTTTTTCTTTAATGGTTGATGCGTCACGGATCGACGCAAAAAAGTAAGGGACTTCTTCGCCCTTGTCATTGATTACCCTCAAATCATTGAGGTGATTACTGTGAGCATAGACGTCCTTATCTAGAACAACAGATTTATACCCTAGCAAGTTATCGGTCTTAATTAGCTTTGAATACTGAAAACTGCTCCCAGCGTATACTGGTGCGACGAGCAGCAGGAGAAAAATAAATAGAATAGTTATAATTTTATGCATTGAATTGACCGTCTTGAACCGTGCACATTTTAGGATAGGGATAGGATATCAGAAGTCTCTTAAAATCATCATGTTTGTTCAAAAATATCCCACCTTTCTTGTTTTCTATTATTATAATACTCATGGACATCTAAAAGCTATAGGCCGGTTTCTCATTTGATAATTTGGATTCACAACTCTATTGTATTCTATTAGCAAAAAGAACATACAAGATAGAAAAAACACCATTAACTTATTAAAATGCTTCTTATAATGATAACTAATAATTACAAGATTCTCGAATAAAGGTTATAATAAGCTATCATAAAGAAAACTTACTTCAGGTGGAGTTTGGTTGAACTTATCTAGGCCATCGGATAAAATAAATCTGCCTATAAATAAATGTGAGAATAAAATAGGCAATTAATGAAAGAGAGATAAATAGATGGGAGTACAGATTTTAACCGATAGCACAAGCTACTTAGGTGAGGATATCAGAAAAGAATTAAAGATAAGAATGGTATCTTTGAATCTTTCCTTTGGAAATGACAGCATGAGAGAAATTGACATAGATAACGACCGCTTTTATAAAATGATGGCTTTAAAAGGAATTCCAACATCTTCACAGCCTTCAGTCGGGGAACTGTATAATGAAATGACCAACGTGGTAGCAATGGGCGATAGTCTTTGCTGTATTTTCTTATCTTCTGATATGAGCGGTACCTTTTCAACAGGCCAAATAGCAAAAGAAATGGTATTGGAAAAGTATGAGAATGCCATGATAGAGATTGTTGATTCAAGGTCCAACTGTATGCAGCTTGGCTTTGCTGTCGTCATGGCAGCGAGAGCAGCAAAAGCAGGTAAGACATTGGAGCAGGTTAAAGAAGCAGCATTAGAAAATATTAAAAGAAGTCGGTTCTTATTTATACCTGAGAATCTCCAATACTTGAAAAAGGGCGGAAGAATTGGTGGAGCTAGTGCTTTAATAGGAAATTTATTCAAAATTATTCCTATATTGACTGTAGAAGATGGTAAAACATCGATTTTAATGAAAGTTAGAACGAAGAAAAATGCAGTTTTGGCTATGGTAGATAAAATGTTGCAGGATATAAGCAAGAATGGTTTAGGAGAAATTGTTGTTGAGCATATCGATTGTCTGGATGAAGCAAAAGAACTTACAAATATGATCAAAGATAAGCTAAAAGTAACCGTAGATATAATGGATATCGGCCCAGTCATTGGATTACATGTAGGACCTGGTACAATATCAATTGCTTATTATACGCTTAAAGCTATGAGATAAGTCACTCTAATCATATATTCAAACCATAACAAACATCTCAAGAGAAGCCACCACCGATATTAAATCGGCGGTGGCTTCTCTGTCTTTTGGTGTGAAGCTTGAACAGATCCTTGAAAAATTGTCTACAATAATTTGTCTTAGCGCAATGATATAGTTAAATCAGTGATGAAGTACTTATCTGAAATTAGCACAGTGGACAATTTTAGTTGGAGTATTGCAAATTATGAAGAGGGAAGGGATCCAACAATGTCAATTATGAAAATCACTCAAACAGGAGTAATTAACCACCTACAATTTAAGTCAAAATGGACGACACTCGCTAATGCATTCTTACTTTCAATTATAATGCTAGCAGCATTAGACTTATTCTTAGCATCAATCCGAGAGGATACTTTATCAAACTTCACTATGTATGTTTTAACAGATATAATACTCACAGTGATCGTCATAATATTCTCTTCCGATCTTATAGCTAAGGGTAGAGAATCCCTTATATGTTTTCTTGCTTACATGTTATTCCTGTGGGTTTGTATTACTATTCTCAAATTAATGTTCCTATGAGAAAGCTGCTCAAAAGAGATTTATAAACTTGAGAAAAGCTCTGAAATGGTACGTTCGGTAAGAGTTTTGTTTTTAAGTTTTTATAATATATAATATTAATATAAAAACTGAATTAAGCATTTTGTTATTTGATATGTCCCCAACAAGTTGAGGAATGCTTGAGGTAGGAGACTTAAATGTCAAATAAATCAATCGCAAAAGCTGCTGGGTTGATTGCCCTAATAAGTTTGCTATCACGGATATTGGGTTTTCTACGAGAATCCTTAATTTCAGGCTTTTTTGCAAAAACCTATGTGACGGATGCTTATATCGCAGCTTTTGTCGTCCCGGATTTTTTTTATACCCTTTTGGTAGTGGGCGCGCTGAGTTCGGCTTTTATACCTGTACTTTCTGGTTATATAGTAAAGGGAAAAAGAAATGAAGCATGGTATATTGCTAGCACTGTTATGAATTTGGTAGTGGTGGTGCTAAGTGTGATCACCATCCTTGCCTTTATCTTTGCACCGAGAATTATCACTATGATAATTCCAGATGCCCCGGTTAAAACCAAAGATCTAGCTACAGGTATCATGCGGATTTTGATATTCCAACCTATCTTGCTTGGCTTAAGCGGGTTTAGTATGGGAATCCTTAATTCATTAAAAATATTTGGACCACCAGCTGTTGGCTCGATAATCTATGTTTTGTGCGTGATGGTTTCCGGCATTCTACTAAAGCCCTTTATCGGCATCAAAGGATTTGCTGTTGGCGTACTAATTGGTGCAATGGGTAGTTTCCTTATACAGATTCCCGCTTTACGGAAGGTGGGCTTCAGCTATACCTTTTCGTTAAACTTTCGACATCCTGGGGTACGTAGAATTGCTGTTCTAGCCTTTCCAATTATTCTTTCTTTTGGGATGATGCAAATTCCGGTATTGGTTTATCAAAATTTGGCATCTGCTTTACCAACGGGGAGTTTAGCATCTTTCAATTTTGCCTATAAATTACAACAATTGCCTATAGGTATCTTCGCATACAGCGTGGGTGTTGCCATCTTTCCTACTCTGACTGAGGCGATCAGCCTAAATCGCTGGCAGTTGTTCAGGGATTCCTTTTCCTTGGCACTACGCAGCATCATGTTTGTCACTATTCCGATTTCTGTAGGTATGATGGTTCTGGCCCAGCCCTTAATTAGCGTGGTATTTCAACACGGGGCATTTACATATCAAGATACGTTGGATACGGTTCCGTCGCTGGTTTTCTTTGCCTTTGGTATTGTGGAGCAATCGGCCTCTGTGATTTTACCCCGAACCTTTTATGCTTTGCAGGACACGTGGACTCCTGTCTTGCTGAGTGGAATTACCTTGTTTGTAAATATCGTGTTGATGAATGTGTTGGTAAAGCCGCTAGCCCAAGGCGGCTTGGCCCTAGCTATATCGATTAGCGGTATTGTAAATATGCTTCTGTTATTATATTTTTTAAAGCTGAAGATTGGTCTTATCGACGGTCGGCGGATCCTAACTTCATTAACTAAAATATTATTTGCTTCAACTATTATGGGTATGGCTGTGTGGTTTGTGTTCCGTTTCACTTCAACCTTTGCCGATACTAATTTCTGGGGTTCTCTACTTAACTTAGTTGTGGGCACCTGCGTTGGCGCGACCGTATTCTTGCTTCTAGCGGTAGTCCTACGGATGCAGGAACTAGAATTTATACTCCAAATTGCGCGCCACAAGATCGCCAGATAAGAAGGCATTGAACATTCAAATTGCTTGCGGTTTCCAAACTAGTAGATATACTAAATACAAGGAGGAATATAATTATGATGATTCGTGAACTTATTGAAAAAAACCGGACCTATCGCCGATTTCATCAGGACGTGGAAGTAAGCAAGGAGACCTTAAGAGAACTCATCGATCTTGCAAGACTTTCTTCAACGGGTGGGAACCTCCAGTCGTTAAAGTACGTTTTATCTCAGTCGCTCGAAACAAATAANNGGGGAGAGGCCTAGCGCCTACGTGGTCGTGCTTCATGATCAAAAGATCAGTAAAGGTTTCTTTTGGGATCATGGGATTGCTGTTCAGAGCATCTTGTTGGGTGCAACCGAAAAAGGGTTAGGAGGCTGCCAATTTAATGCGATTGATCGTGTCGCCCTAGCCCAAGAACTAAACTTGCCGGATCATTTAGAAATTGTGACTGTGATTGCTTTAGGGAAACCAAACGAGGTGGTAGTTATAGAGCAACTAGGCGATTCCGGAGACATAAAATATTGGAGAGATGAACAAGGAATCCATCATGTGCCCAAACGTGGGCTGAATGATTTAATTTTTAACTAATAATCATTAACACGTGCAAAAGCCATCCCCTCTAGTTTAAAAAGGGATGGCTTTTGCACGTTCAGAGTTTGAACAGAGCAAATGTTTTATCCGATGACTAACCGCCACCGGATAAGTTCAACTAAACTTC
>PKWS01000175.1:453-3960 GCA_003132105.1 Desulfosporosinus sp. | reverse complement strand
ACTACTTATCCTCCCCAAATTTCACCAACACTAATCCTGCTTCTTTAGCCATTTCTGCTGCTAGCTGATCTTTATAAGTCTCAAGATAGATGACACGTTTTATTCCAACGTTGATTAGAAGTTTTGTACATAATATGCATGGCTGAAGGGTCGTATAGAGGTCCGCCCCTGTAATCGAGACCCCATGCTTGGCGGCTTGGACTAGGGCATTTTGCTCGGCATGCACAGCACGGCAGATCTCAGTGCGTTCCCCTGAAGGAACGCCTAAGCTCTGCCGCAAACAACCAACTTGATCACAATGTAGGAGTCCCGAGGGACTCCCATTATATCCTGTACTCAAAATTTGTTTTTCTTTAACCATCACAGCTCCAACTTGACGGCGTAGGCACGTTGAGCGCCCAGCCACCACGAAAGCCAACTGCATAAAATAACTATCCCAACTTGGACGTTTTCCCTGTGTCATCATTTTGTCCCAAACAATCGGTCCCCTGCGTCACCGAGACCCGGTATAATATAGCCGTGGTCGTTTAAGCATTCATCCACTGCTGCGACAAAAATATCCACATCAGGGTGTGCCGTTTGCACGGCCAGTATTCCTTCTGGAGCAGCGATCAGACACATTAATTTGATGTTTTTAGCACCACGATCTTTTAAGAACATAATTGCTGCAGACGCTGAGCCACCTGTTGCCAACATTGGATCTATGACGATAAGGTCACGTTCCGCAATATCGCTAGGTAACTTGCAGTAGTATTCCACGGGGAGAAGGGTCTTCGGGTCCCGATATAGGCCAACATGCCCGACTTTCGCTGCAGGAATCAGACGAAGCATCCCATCGACCATACCTAATCCGGCTCTCAGGATGGGAACCAAGCCGACTTTCCGTCCGGCCAGCACTTTAGTCTTTGCAAGTGCAACCGGTGTTTTAACTTCAATTTCCTGGAGGGGGAAATCACGGGTTACCTCATAGGCCATCAACATCGCGACTTCCTCTACTAGTTCCCTAAATTCCTTTGAGCCTGTTTTCTCATCACGAATAAGGGACAACTTGTGTTGAATTAGAGGGTGATCAAGAACTTGAAGCTTTGACATCGTTCTGGTCTCAACTCCTAATCTAAATTTTCATATAAGGGGAACTCAGCGCATAGTGAGCTGACAATTTTCCGTGCTTTCGCCAGTTTATCAGGTTCATGGTGTGAGGTCAAGGCGTAGTCCATTGCCTCTGCGATTCTCTTCATCGCCTCCGGATTCATGCCACGCGATGTAACTGCAGGCGTGCCAATGCGAACTCCGCTTGTGATAAAAGGACTTGCAGTATCAAATGGAATCGTGTTTTTGTTGACCGTAATGCCAACTTCATGCAGGATGTTTTCCGCTTCTTTACCAGTTAACTCTTTGGTCCGCACATCCACCAGAATTAGATGGTTGTCCGTTCCTCCTGAGACAAGACGGAATCCTCGGTCCATCAGTGCTTGGGCCAAGGCTTTGGCATTTTCCACAATATTGGTTTGGTACGCTTTAAAGTCCGGCTGTAGGGCTTCACCAAAGGCAACTGCTTTAGCAGCAATGACATGCATCAGAGGACCCCCCTGAATTCCGGGAAAAATGGCCTTATCAATCGCTTGGGCGTGCTCATTCTTACATAGAATTAAACCCCCACGCGGTCCTCTTAAAGTCTTATGAGTAGTTGAGGTCACGAAGTGTGCGTAAGGGACAGGGGACGGATGTAATCCTGCGGCTACAAGTCCAGCAAAGTGCGCCATATCCACCATTAAAAAGGCACCCACTTCATCTGCAATTTCACGCATTTTAACAAAGTCAATGACCCGCGGATAGGCACTTGCCCCAGCAACAATCATCTTTGGATGATGTTCATGAGCTAACTGTCGAACCTGATCATAGTCAATGCGTTCCGTTTTAGGATCAACTCCGTAAGGGACAAAGTTAAAATAAACCCCCGAGATATTCACCGGACTCCCATGTGTCAAGTGTCCCCCGTGGGATAGATTCATTCCAAGTACCGTGTCCCCAGGTTTTAAGAAGGCAAAATAAACTGCCATATTGGCTTGGGACCCGGAATGAGGCTGAACATTAGCATGCTCTGCGCCAAAGATTTTCTTAACACGTTCCCGCGCCAGGTTTTCAACCACATCGACAAATTCGCATCCGCCATAATACCTTTTCCCTGGATACCCTTCCGCATATTTGTTCGTTAAGACAGACCCTTGTGCTGCCATCACTGCCCGACTGACAAAGTTCTCCGAAGCAATTAACTCAATGGTGTTTCTCTGACGGTTCTCTTCTTGCGCAATGGCTTGCGCCACTTCTGGGTCTTGGGGTTTCACCCATTGATTTATATAGTCCAATTCGTTTCACTCCTATAAACTTTCTCTCGATCCGTTGTTACAATGTATACACGGCCCGGGGTCCGCCTATGAGGCGTGGGCGGGTGTGTGCTAAGGTTAAGTGTGCTTCTCCCAGTTCCTTCACATGGATACGAATGGGTATCGCCACTGGACGAAGGTGCATACCTATAAATGTATCCCCGATGTCAATGCCGGCATGACCTTGTATTCGCTCTACCATAAGAGGGGAAGAAAATTTCTTCCAGGCCTGCATCGTCATCGCACCTCCGGCATGCAACGCCGGAAGTACCGTAACCACGTCTAATCCATAGTGGTCCACGCAAGCTTCTTCCACAACTAACGCCCGATTGATATGTTCACATCCCTGCACCGCCAAAAAGATCCCTTGTTTGTGAACCCGTTCCAACAAAGGCGGAAGCAAGACCTCTGCGACCTCCAAACTGCTTCCCTGGCCGATCCGTTGACCGATAACTTCACTAGTGCTACACCCTAAAACGAGGATCTGCCCTCGTTTTAAATTAGCCTTTAGGAAAAAGGCATTGAGTACATCATCCCAAACATTGGCCATTTCTTTCAATTTATCTGCAAGGTTTTTATCCATGATAAAGGTATTCCTCCTCTCAATGACATGACTCGAACAGGACGTTCGAGATTAGTACACCGCCATGGATGGCAAGGTGTCGTGATGGTAGATGCCGTACTCAAACTTTCTCTCCGCGTTCAATATCCGAAATCAAATTCACACGGCGGGCATGCCTGCCCCCAGTAAACTCCGTTTTCAAAAAGATGTCCACAACGTCGAGAGCAAGTCCGACACCAATCACCCGAGCGCCTAGCGTTAAAACATTGGCATTATTATGTTCTCTGCCCATCCGGGCAGAAAATGTTTCTGAACATACCGCAGCACGGATTCCTGAAATTTTATTAGCAGCCATGGCCATCCCCTGCCCAGTTCCACAGATTGCTATTCCCAAGTCTGCCTCTCCCTTGATGATNNGCATTACCTACTGCAAAACCATACTTGGGATAATCCACTGAGTCTGTCGAGTGGGTCCCCAAATCTTGGACTTCTAAGCCCTGTGCTTCTAAATGCTTAAGAATGGCTTCCTTGAGTTCGTAACCACCGTGATCCGATCCCAAC
>PKWS01000175.1:0-432 GCA_003132105.1 Desulfosporosinus sp. | reverse complement strand
CACAATCCCTGCAAAAAAACAAAATAAAGCGACGTTTTACGCCGCTAGTGTAGACATCTTTCTCCCATCTTATACTTATCCCTTAGGCATCTGCCTAAGAGACTTGGCCCATATAGGTAGCCTTCCTGAAAGTTGTTGGGTACGCTAGTGCCCTTACCTACTTATCAGGACGTAGGCACTTGCTTTTCTTCTGACCTCCGGCACCTAACTTCTGACTTCTGTCATAAAACCAGATGACCTTTTAACGCGCTTAACAATTTCCCGATCTCGTGTGCTGTCTGACGATAAACATCGAGAGAGCCACTCCAAGGATCGAGAACGTCCCTCTTTTGATCTCCCCAATCTCCTAAATACCGAATTTTATGTTCATATTGTGGAAAAAGACGCCTCAAGGCTTCTTCTTGAGCTTGGGTCATCGGGATAATCCAATCC
>PKWS01000289.1:2893-6229 GCA_003132105.1 Desulfosporosinus sp. | reverse complement strand
ACCCAGCCTTGTTCCTCCACAATCTTACGAGCTTCCTGATCCCAGCCAACCGGTTGCCCATTCAATAATGTCATGATCGTTCCAACGCTTAGACGTCCATAAGTGAACGCTTGGGCCCGCTCACTTGCCAAGTGTGCCAGATGATGAAGCAACTTTTGCTCTCCGCGAAGCAAGAGTTCTGAGGTGGCCCCTTCGGTAGTTGGAAACTCCGCCAGATATTTTAAGGTGTCTACATTAACCCCGGCTAGCGCGGCGTGCGCCAATAGAATTTCCATTCGGGCATCTGCGACACGATTATGGGTGTGGAAAATCCCACCAGCCACTTTAATCAGCTTTCCGACATGCCCCAGTAAAATAACCTGTTCTATCCCCCGGTAGGCTGCTTCTTCCAATAGAAAGCCGACAAAATTACTCATTTGGATCACAGCTTCAGCTGGGATCTTAAAGCGTTCAGTCGCCACCCGATAACCATAGTGCCCTGGAGTGAGTACTATGGTTTTATGTCCGTAAGCCACTGCCTGGTCCAATTCTGGTAGAATGGAAGTTTTAAACGCTTCTTCGGACATCGGTCTGACAATCCCACTAGTCCCCAGGATAGAAATTCCTCCGATAATCCCCAATCTCGGATTAAGGGTGCGCAAGGCAGCAGTTTCTCCGGCAGGAACCTCAATAATAATTTCAAGTTCTTCTTGGGGGAAGACCTCCCTAACCGCTTCACGAATCATCTTTCTTGGTACCGGATTAATGGCACTTTCCCCTACCTCTATGGCCAAGCCTTTTTTCGTGACGGTACCGACTCCCTGACCCCCTCTGATGTGCACGTCCCCCAAGGGGGAAAGCAGACGTGCAACCACTTGGATCTCAAGTCCGTGCGTAATATCCACATCATCTCCGCCGTCTTTGAGAATGCTCGCCTTAGCTACTGAATAGTCTGTTTCTCCTCCATGGATAGGCATCACTAAACGTGCGGAATTGGGCAGAGGAATCTCTACTTGTACGGGTAAACCGTCCCCTCGGAGGAGTAGGCAAGCTACTTTAGCAGCACCGGCTGCACAACTTCCTGTGGTATATCCTTCGCGCCAGGTATGGCGATCTTTATCTCGTGCCATAGTTTCTCTCCCACATTAAATTAATTCATTCATTTTGAGTATCTGTAAGAAAGTATAAGTCATATAGTATCTCAATTCAACTAATACCCTACAAACCTATTTTTATAAGAGCCTATAAAATTCCTAGGTGTAGTCTGGATCGAACAAAGATGGCCAACGTTAGCGACAGAACAATGAGGGAAATCGTCCAGTAATCCCTTGGAGCAAACGCGATTTCGTGCATAGATGTCCATGTGCGCGTTAAGCCGTACCCCCGATTAAGCATGGCCATTGATAATGAATTGGCCATCAAAATGGAATTGATGAACATAGGAATCATAATTGGAAGATAGGATCGAATAGGGCCAATAATCCCCTTGTCATTAAAATTTGCCCCACGCGCTTTTTGGGCATCTAAGATTAGTCGACGTTTTTTATCCAGGGTTGGAATGAATCGTATCGCCGTTGTCAGCATCATGGATATCTCAACAGGAACCTTCATCTTTTGAAAGAATTGAGTAAAATCATCCAGAGAGGTGGTCAAAGTCAGCACAGAAGAAGCAATCATCATACTAAAAAGACGAAAGATAAACGTAGTCCCCATTAGAAATCCTCCCACCGTTGCCCCTAATCTTTCTCCTGGCAGGGCATAGAAGAGAATTGCTCGGCTAGAAACCTGTTCAAAGCGCTCAGGTGCAAACGTAAATCCTGTGATTAGAATAATCGATATGATGATAGGAATCAAGGGTGCTAACATTCTCCCGATCTTGCGAAGGGGAATTTTTATCCAAAAAGCTAAAAGTCCCGTCAAGGTTACGATCAAAAGTTGATATTTTGGATCTTGGAATAAAAAAGAAAGAACAATAAACTCTAAGAAGCCGAGCATTTTGGTCCTTACATCTAGACGATGAAGCAAAGTGTCTCCCGGTAAATACTCTATAACCATCCCGTCTTCCCCCCACTTTCGAACAGCGCAGTAAACTCGCTTGATTCGATAAAGGTTTCATGAGATAAAATATCCTTCAATTGCGAGGAGAGCCTACAGAGTTGGGGGGGAATAATGGCAGAGTCGAGAAGAATTTGTTCGTTAGAAAAAACATCTTGAGGGGTACCATCTAACAAAATCCTGCCGTCTTTCAAGACAATAACCCGTTTAGCATATTGGGCAACTAAGTCCATATCATGACTAATCATAATAATTGTGGTCCCTGCATCGTGAAGATTACGTATTAATCCCATCATCGTCTGAATTCCCACCCAGTCTGAACCAGTGGTTGGTTCGTCAATAATCAGAAGTTTAGGTTTTAAAACCAGTATAGAGGCCACGGCAATCATCTGCCGTTCTCCNNTTTCCCAAGCTGAACGGATGAACACTACGGTACCTTTCTAACCCAGTATACTGAAGGACTTGATCGACTCGTTCCTTGATTTCCTTGCCTTTAAAACCAGCATTTTTTAGCCCAAATTCTAGTTCTTTCTCGACGGTCACGGAGAAAATTTGATGATCCGGATTCTGAAAAACATATCCAATTGTTTTTGAAAGATGAGATGTATCATACTGAGACGTATTCATACCGTTAACGATGACATTTCCGCTAGTTGGTTTCAATAGTCCATTTAAATGTTTAGCTAAGGTTGTTTTTCCAGCACCGTTTTGCCCGACAAAGGCCACAAATTCACCTGCTTCAATCGTTAGGTTAATTTCCTTCAAAGCAGATTGGCCAGAGTTGTACTGGTAGATCAGGTCGCTGACTTGAACTGCGATTACTTTCTCGGACAGGTGCGGTTCCTGCATCAGGAGGCAAAATTCTCTTTCTCCTTGCCCCTGCGCATGACTTCGCCAATGTCCATATTTAGGTAACAGCTCTCTAATCAAATCTTCCGCAGACGGGATATCTAAAGGGATTTCATCAAAGGAAATCCAACTCTTTTCGTAGAAATACCATCCAATTTGACTGACTGGCAAAGGCTTTATCCCCCACTGAAGCAAGAGGGGAATATTGCGAAAGAGCTCACTTGGAACTCCTCTCCAAGCCACTTCTCCTTGGTTAAGTACGATGACTTCATCAGCCTTCTTAATCAGTTCTTCGCTGGAGTGTTCGACTAACAAAATGGTAAGATCCTTTTTCCGTCGTAAATCATCTAACGTTTTATAGATTTCTGATCGTCCCACAGGATCAAGTTCTGAAGTTGGTTCATCAAGAACCAAGATTTCAGGTTCCATCACGAGGACACCCGCAATTGCTAA
>PKWS01000289.1:2317-2778 GCA_003132105.1 Desulfosporosinus sp. | reverse complement strand
TCTTTCTTACGTCATGACCAGCTACGCTAATCTGTCCCGTTAGTTCTCCTTCCAGAAGTTGGGGAATAAGACCGTTAAGACATAAGCTCAAGGTCGTTTTCCCCGCTCCAGTGGCACCCATTAACACAACGAATTTTCCTTTTTCAATAGATAAGCTCACGTTTTTCACACAAGGTTCCACAGCGCTGGGATAACGAAAGGATACATTTATTAATTTGATAGCACTTTCAATGAGTTTTACTGTCTCCAGAGTTTTCACCTCATCACCTAAATAAGCCGACTTCCCTTGATTGCTCTATAGGCAACCGCTGAGATAATAACGTTGATGGCTGACCCAATCACCAGAAAAGGCATCAGTCCCAGAACTGCTCCCATACCCATTATAGGCAACATGGCAAAAGCCGATACAACCCCATTAAGAATAATTCCGACGATAACTGCGGGAATCAGACCAAGCTTCT
>PKWS01000289.1:0-2302 GCA_003132105.1 Desulfosporosinus sp. | reverse complement strand
TGGAAATCCCATAACCGCTGCCGTCAACATATGACCAAAAGCAATAACGATCGCTCCCTCTAGTCCTCCAAAGGCCAGAGCACTGAAAAAGCCTGGTGCTGAATCCATGCCAATGGTTCCAACGGGACTAGGGATCTTAATGAGCGCTCCCACTGCACTTAAGGCAATAAAAATGGCCATAATCGATAGTCTTTTGACATTCACAGGGGATAGTTTTATGTTCTGTTTTTCTGTTCCTAGATTATTCATGAACTTTTCCTCCTCAAATTTCAGGTTAATTTACCAACTTTAGTTATAGGCAACGACGGAAAACCAGATGATGAGAGATCCAAGGCCAAGGACGATGCAAAAGAAAAAATTAAACACGTTGCAGGTCCAGCTGATTTATCTAAATCAAGAACGCAAGAGGGATCGATGATCAACCGGCAGTTTGCGCTAGTGGCAAGTAGCTGTGCCTCTGTGCGAATCCCTCTTGACCCTACAGGGACGATGTCATGAATACCAGTGATATCTAAGAGGACCTGGATATCTTTAACTTGAGCAATTTCCGAATCCTCTGGATTCTTTATTTCGGGGCCCACTTTAGGCAACCCTAAACAATAGATGTCATCTCCTGACTGAGCAGTTCCGATTCGCAATTGCTTCTTCTCAGTCACACCTATCACACTGATTCCAAGGCCAGTTTGCTGCGTGCGCATGTTTTTTTCGGTGCTTATCGCCATGGGTAGCGTCGTCAATCCGGCAGATTCTAACTCTTCTTTCACCCCCTCTAAAATCCTATCGCCAGTTGGATGCGGCTCATTAGAAATCGCTACGGTCATCATCTTTGGCACAGCCCCCGTTGAAAGGACTTCTAACAAAGCCACNNCAGGAAGCCACAAGATATTGTGCTTGATTTATCGAAACAACCTCAACATCGCGACCAAGATATCCCATCGTTTCACCTCCTTACATCATCAAGGCAACAAAAAAAGTTCATAGCCCATTCCCTCCTCACTAAGTGATAAGAAAATCGACCATGAACTTTACCTTAATTCATGACTTACTTGCGTTACAGGCAGGTCTCCTGACTTAGAATCATCGAACCTAAGCGCCTTCCCGGTTTCCCAGTGGCAATGCATAAGTCTCCTCTTTACAGTGGTGGGTCCGTCCGGGATTCTCACCCAGTTCCCTATTCTCCCTTATCCAAAGGGCACCAGTAACATTGAATATTTAGTTATTTGTATTTTAATGCAAGCAGCGTTAGATTACAAGAACTATTTTCAGATTCACTTGCTTCCCGTCTGTGAACATTTATCCGATGGCTAAGCCCCNNCTGAAGTAAGTTTCCTTTATGATTCTAATCTTGCTTAAGCCAAGTTGACTGCCCTTTATAGCGGTTTCTTATTTCCGACAGTTCTTTACGGCGGTTACCAAATTCTCGAACTTGGCCCTTCAACCAGACCTGGAAATGTTCGGTTAAAGCGTCTTTTTCAAAACGTTTACCGGCTGAAGCAAAATTCCATTGGAGCCCGTTTTCTGATGAACAAACATTCGCTTCCTGGCCACAAAGCGGACAAACGGCATGATTCGGCTCAGGAAACTTCCAGATATCAGACCAACAGGTGGGACATTGACCCGCTTCCGGTAGACGAGGCTCACTGAATAACGACGCACCCAGTGCACGTATACGCTCGATTGATTTCTCATGTACCAAAGCCTCTCCTGGAAGTGCGCCCAAAAACATGTGGGCATCTTTAACATCAAAGCCTAGGAAACGGGCGTTGGCGATCAAAGCGGATAAGGTATACCCTTCCCAACCCTTTATTCCAGTAGTCCCAATGATCACGCAGGGTTTCCCCCAAAGCTCATCAATATGCTGAGCGAGGGCAATAACCCGATCTCCAAACAGTTTTGTTATGGCAGCCGGACCCAGAGCATAGCAAGGGGCAGACAAAATAAGCCCATCCGCTTCTTTTATTTTATCATACAAGAAATATAAATCGTCCATGAGGGGGCAACGTTGATCTGGAACTAAACAAGCATAGCAAGCTTTGCATGGCTGAAGGTTCAATTCGGGCAGTCGTATGAGTGCCAGCTCATATTCCTCTCCAATAGAAGCAGCTGCCTCCTTAATCAAGATTTCTCCATTAGCAATTTTCCTTTGAGATGCCACTAATCCTATGATCCTTTTCATTCATTCCTGCCTTCCTGCCTGACATAGCGGGGCATATTCAATTAAGGTGTTTTGATTTTTTCCTCACTGCGATTGCAAGTTCACTAAGTTCTTTTTGGCCTTCGCGAGTATCATTTAAGGCATTAA
>PKWS01000288.1:6027-8872 GCA_003132105.1 Desulfosporosinus sp. | reverse complement strand
TAAAATCAGTTTGCATAGCTTTTATCCTTTCCCTAAACGATTATAGATCATATACCTACCTTTTCAAGGCAGGACAAACGAAAATTATTCCGAGTTATCTTTAGGCTTTAAAAGTCTAGCCCTAGTGATACTCGTTTCTCCATATTTCTCTTTGACTAAATCTAAGACCTTAGTAAGGTTTTCACTATCTTGTCTCTGTTCAGTAAACAAAGAAAGTTGACTTTCTTCTTTATCCGTCAAGTTACTGAGCGTTACACCAATTAATCTAAGCGGCTGCTTAAGGGCTACCTCCGCTAACAAGTGACAAACTTCTTGGTAAATCACTTCATCAAGATTAATTGCCCGTGTTAAGGTATGAGAACGAGAGACTGCACGAAAATCGTGATACCGGACTTTTAAGGTTATTGTTTTGCCTTTGAGCGACTCTTTTCGTGCACTCCGTCCCACATCAACGGAAAGTTTCAGTAAAACCGTCTCCAAAAGATCTCGATCAGCAATATCTGTGGCAAAAGTAGTCTCACGACCGATAGATTTAATGACCCTATCGCATACCACTGGCCTATCATCAATCCCTCGAGCCAATAGATAGAGCTGACTTCCTATAACTCCAAGTACCTGAGTTAAGTATCCCTGCTCTAAGTTACGTAAGTCTCTAACCGTTCTAATATTAAGGGTGTGCAATTGCTCTGCCGTTTTTTTACCGACTCCCCAAATCCGCTCCACAGACAGTGGGTCAAGAAACTCCTGAATTCTGTCTGGGTGAACAACCACGAATCCATCTGGTTTCCGCAAGTCAGAGGCTAGCTTGGCCAGAAACTTATTGCAGGCTAAGCCAACAGAAGCCGTCAAGTTAAGTTCCTGTTGGATACGTTGTTTAATCATAAGAGCAATATCATTCGCAGGACCAAATAAACTTGTAGACCCTGTAACGTCTAAAAAGGCCTCATCCAAAGAAAGTGGCTCTACCATGGGCGTATACGTCAAAAATATCTGCCGAATTTGCTTCGATACTTCCCGATACTTTTGGATGTTTACTGGCAAAAAGACTGCGTGAGGACAGCGCCGGTAAACCTCCGCCATAGGCAAAGCCGAGTGAATTCCAAATTTGCGTGCTTCATAAGAGGCAGCTGAAACAACACCCCTGCTGTTAGGGTTACCCCCTACCACGACGGGTTTACCCAGTAGGGACGGATCGTCCCGCTGCTCTACAGAGGCGAAAAAGGCATCCATATCCACATGTANNTTATCCTCTGAAGTAATTTACTCCACCAGTGAAAATAGGTTGATACTGATTCCCTGGGACATTAATCGCTACTCCCCTTCCGGTTCTTTCGGAATGGGCCATCTTTCCTAGAATACGTCCATCTGGGCTAGTAATTCCTTCAATTGCTTCGTAAGAACCATTCGGAGTATAGATAATATCATTGCTTGGGTTGCCGTCGAGATCGACATATTGGGTAGCAATTTGTCCATTAGTAATCAACGTCTGGATCACTTCGTTAGAAGCGACAAAACGTCCTTCTCCGTGTGAGATTGGCACAGTATGAACTTCACCTAGTTTAACCCCACTAAACCAAGGGGATAAAGTGGAAACAACTTTAGTTTGAACCATGCAGGAAACGTGCCGCCCTATTTTGTTATACGTGAGGGTCGGAGAATCCTCGGTTAAATCCATGATTTTTCCATACGGAACGAGACCTAGTTTAATCAGCGCTTGAAATCCATTGCAAATCCCAAGCATTAATCCATCGCGCTGTTTTAACAGTTCTAATACCGCTTCTTTAATCCTTGGATTTCTGAACATGGAAGCTATGAATTTTCCAGAACCGTCCGGTTCATCCCCAGCACTGAAGCCACCTGGTAACATAACAATTTGGGACTGGTTGATCTTTTTAACCATCTCTTGGATGGAGTGTTCTACATTTGCAGCTGTTAGGTTTCTGATCACCAAGGTTTCAACCAAGCCTCCAGCTTTCTCAAAAGCCTTAGCTGAGTCATATTCGCAGTTGGTACCAGGAAATACAGGAATAAAGATTCTCGGCTTGGCTACTTTTATGGACGGCTTTTGAGTATTGCGAAGGTCATAACTCAACACAACCGGATCAACAACTTTTTCCGTCTGAGTCGGGAAGATTTTTTCTAGTGGCTTTTCCCAGGCCTGTAAAGCAATATCCAGCCCAATATCTACGCCATTAACCGTGATCACAGATTTTTCCTGAGTGAGACCAAGCAGTTGATACTCTACCTCACCAAAAACATCTTCTAAATTCACTGGTTTATCGATTTCCAAGACGATTGAACCATAGTCCACGGTAAACAAACTCTTTATATCTGTTTGATCGTTGAGAGCGATCCCGATTCGATTGCCAAACGACATTTTACTGAGAGTAGCAGCCAGTCCTCCCATTCTAACGGTATGTGTCGCCAAGACTTTCCCGGAATAGATCAACTCGTTAATCTTTTGATAATTTTTGATTAGTTGCTCAAAGTTAGGGACTTCATGTTCATCCCGATCAGCCGATACCAAGACAACTTGACTACCGATTCTTTTAAACTCTTGGGACATAACCTTATCTGCACGGGTAATATTGACAGCAAAGGCAACTAACGTAGGAGGAACATTCAAATCCATGAAGGTACCAGACATGCTGTCTTTGCCACCGATGGCAGGGATACCTAGTTTTTTCTGAGCATAGAATGCCCCGAGTAAAGCACCGAAGGGTTTCCCCCACTTTTCTGGATCAGTCCCCAGTCTTTCGAAATACTCTTGAAGGGTAAGCCGCACTTTGCGATAATCCCCACCCAAGGCCACTGTCTTAGTGACAGCATCAACAACAGCATACAA
>PKWS01000288.1:854-5989 GCA_003132105.1 Desulfosporosinus sp. | reverse complement strand
CCGATGCTACTATCAAACCTCTCTACTAACCCTTTCTGGCTACAGACATTTAAGTCCGCTAAATTGACCAACCAAGCCTCTTTAATAAAGGAAACATCTTCGGTAACCACCGCTAATTTTTGCTCGACTGTTTCTGGCAGCCTCTTAAAGTAGTTACGGTTGGCATTAGGAAGAGTTACCATAACCTTCGTTTTCTGCTTAACCCCATTGGTATTGAGAAACTCCCTACTGACATCGACAATCGCCTGTCCCCGCCAAAACATCTTGAGCCTGGGGTTTGAACTAACCGTTGCCACTAAAGTTGCTTCCAGATTTTCCTCCTGTGCATACCGGACAAACGTCTCCAAGTCTTCGGCTGAAATTACCACTGCCATGCGTTCCTGAGATTCAGAAATCGCAAGTTCTGTCCCGTCAAGACCTTCATATTTTTTTGGAACAGTATCTAAGTTAATTTCTAAGCCATCGGTTAATTCTCCAATGGCTACGGCAACGCCACCTGCGCCGAAATCATTACATCGTTTAATAAGTGTGCTTACGTTCACATTACAAAAGAGCCTCTGGATCTTTCTTTCAGTGGGGGGATTTCCTTTTTGTACTTCGGCCCCACAGGTCAGTAATGAATCACAAGTGTGTTCTTTAGAAGAGCCTGTGGCACCACCACATCCATCCCGGCCTGTTCTTCCACCGACCAAAACGACGACATCCCCTGGTTCAGGGACTTTGCGTACAACGTTTTTACGGGGAGCAGCCGCAATGACAGCCCCGATTTCCATCCGTTTGGCCACAAAGCCTTCATGATAGACTTCCGTAACTTGTCCCGTAGCAATTCCGATTTGATTACCGTAGGAACTGTATCCCGATGCCGCACCTCTAGTTATCTTTCTTTGAGGCAGTTTTCCGGGTAGTGTATTTTCTAGTTTTGCCCTAGGGTCACCACTCCCNNGTCACACGCATAGCCTGGTAAACGTAAGTGCGCCCGGACAAAGGATCTCGGATAGCACCACCCAAACAAGTAGCCGCACCTCCGAACGGTTCGATTTCCGTGGGATGGTTATGTGTCTCATTCTTAAACATCACTAGCCACTCTTCATTTTGGCTGTCGATATCGACGTTGACTATAATACTACAAGCATTGATCTCCTCGGATTCATCAAGGTCTGCTAAAACCCCTCTCTTCTTCAGCTCTTTCATACCCAAAACGCCGATGTCCATAAGACAGACATCTCTATCACAAGCATTTTCACCATAGACATAATTTCTAGAAGTGAGGTATTCCTGGTAAGCAATGGTTAGTGGGTGCGCGAAATCCCCTTCTGCAATAGAAACTTCTTCAATCCGGGTATTAAAAGTAGTATGGCGACAATGATCTGACCAGTATGTGTCAATCACTCGAATTTCTGTGATCGTTGGATTCCGTTTCTCTGTATCCCTGAAATAACCTTGGCAGAACGCCAAATCTTCATAACTCATCGCTAAGCCGGTTTCTTGAAAAAACGATCTCAGCTCACCAGAAGTCATCTCAATAAAACGATCAATGATTTCTACATCGGGTGGGATCACAGGTTCAAATTCCAGACTTTCTGGTTTTTCTAGGGACGCCTCCCGTGCTTCGACTGGGTTAATGCAATAAGCCTTTATTCTCTGAAAATCTTTCACAGAAAGTTGACCCTTAATTACGATCACTTTGGCCGATGCAATAGTGGGTCGCTCTTTTTGTGTTAAAATCTGTACACATTGGGCAGCAGAATCCGCCCGTTGATCATACTGACCAGGCAGGTATTCCATAGCAAAAAGCAGGTCATTAGGCGGGATTTTTAAATCTTCTTCAAACACTAGATCCAGCGGAGGCTCAGCAAAAATAATCGGTCGAGACTTAACAAACTCCTCATCCGAAATACCGGATATATCATAACGGTTAATGACTCTTAAGCCCTCTAACCCTTCGATTCCCAGATTCTCTAAATCGCTATACAGACCCTTGGCTTCAATGTCATAGCCCGGCTTTTTTTCGACGTAAATTCTTTTGACTGCTTGTGATCCCATACCATCCTCCATCAGTAAAATTTTTAGATACTTATATTTGTAGCAGAACAACCTTGGTGTTTAAATATATATAAGGCCATAGCACTTTGTCTATGGCCTCATCGCAGAAAAATAGTAGGACAAAATCTCTTGATTTTATAATACCATGACTTATATCTAAATAAAAGTAAGACAACGATTCTTTGATCATTTCAATGCATCTGCCCAATTCGCTAATTCCCCACGGAAGTTCTTAGTTAATGTAACAATCTTACAATACGGTTGATCCTTAAAGTGTTCCATATACGGGACAAAACCGCTTTTTGAAACGGGAATGTCAATTTGTCCTGAATGTCCGATGCAAATGACTTTACATGAATCGTGTACGCGAGTAAATATTTTACGCAATTCCATTATCGTGAAATTCTGACATTCATCGATGATAATGGTCATGTCTTTGAGATTAGTTCCTCTAAGGAATAATGGACTCTTAGGGTAACACCAAATGTTATCCATCACACGTTTTACAGTTACCTTTCTACGAAGTGCTTCATTTGCCAATACTTCCTCATTATACACACACTGAACTGGGTTCTCATTGATCTCCAAGAGAGCATCAATGAGAGGTTGATGATAGATACTCTCCTTCTCAGACTGTGTGCCGGGTCTAAAGCCCATTGAGGATTCTTGTACTGGATTAAATATATAGGTTAGGGGCTTTTTGAAGATCTTTGCGCACGCCACCGCCAGAGTGGTTTTTCCAGTTCCTGCTTTGGCGTTTACCATTACTAATTGATTATCAAACATCGCGTTAACATATTCCAGTTGTTCAACGGTCAATCTCGGTGCAAACCCAAACAATAAGTTATTCTCAGGTAGTGGCATAATACTCACCTTATCCTTGTAGCATTATTTTNNCCGTTTCTCCTCAAATCGCTTCTTCTTGTGGAACTTGCCCTATATCCATTTTGCCGCAATCATGAGCATTTTAGTCCTTGCCTACAGTCTATCAAATATTCCTTCTTGTTCTGAAGCTACAGTTCCTATTATGGCACAAACTTGCGATGATTTGTCCGCTGGCAATATTGCTTATTTAATTTTACTCCGAATATACGGAATAACAGTCGGTATAATTTCGGACGCATTCAAATAAAGAGATCCATAGTTTTAAGATCTGGGATCCCTTACTTTATGAGTTCTTCAATGGGTTAGATATTCGTGCCTTTAAATAGCATAAATTATTTTTTTTGATTTAAATTTGAGTCGTCCATTAATTCTTCTTTTGGTACGGGATGGTACGGAACACTTGTAACAAGAATACTTTTACGGAAAAGCAGCATCAGCTTCATCAATTGTCCCGTCTGATTATGGAGAATGTTTTGCCACAATTTTTCTGGAACATATTCCGGAATCGCAATGGTTATTGTGTCAAAATTACCGTTCTTCTCAACTTTATCTATATATTTCAATAAATCATGGACTGTTGCTCGGTAAGGAGACTCTACAATTTCTAAAGGGATTTCCATATGCTGTTCTGCCCAATGCTTTAAAAGCTTCGCTGTTCGACTTGGGTCTGAAGCAATATGAACAGCCGTGACTTGTGGAGTTAAGGCACACGCATATTTCAAAGTTTTTAAAACAATTAAATTCAGGTCGTAGACCGGGACAATCACTTTATTTCGATAGTCCGCCAGTTCGAATTGTGCCCTCCGTCGTTTTAGTTTCTTTATATGATTGTGGAAATCTTCTGCGGCTTCCGGGGTAATCTCTAGATTTTTTATTTCAATATTGTAGATATAATGAATACCACGGAACATCAAAATTAGAAAAGGCAGAATGATTAGAACAACCCAGGCCCCTTCCTTAAACTTAGTAATAATGAAAATGAGGAATCCAAAAAACGAAACGATCCCACCAAAGGTAAATATGGCAAAATCGGACTTCCATTTTCCCCCTTTTTCCTGCCAAGTATGTTTGGCAAGTCCTATACCCGTCAAAGCGAAGGAAAGCAACACTCCAATCGCATAGAGGGGAAGCATGGTATGAGTGTCCCCATGAAACACAATAATCAGAAAGCTTGAAATAATGAACAGAGTCCAAATTCCCACACTATAAACCAATCGATCCCCTAGGTTTTTAAAATACCTCGGCGTGTATCCATCCCGAGCCATCAAACTTAATAAAATCGGTAATCCAGCAAACGGTGTATTGGACGCGATAACTAAAATAGCCGCTGCTGTTCCCATCAGTACAAAATATGGTATAGTCTCTCCAAAGATGATTAAACCCAATTGATTTAAAGTTGTATTCCCCGGTTTAGGAACTATATGATAAGCACCAGCTAAATAAGTCAACCCTATTAACCCCACGGCAACAACAGTAGCCAAAACAAGCAAGGTGTGAATAGCACGCTTTTGTGAGGGTTTCTTAAAGGCCGTGACCCCGTTGCTGACCGCTTCAAACCCTGTCAAAGCAGTTGTTCCACCCGCAAACGCTCTTAATAAGATAAACAAGGTCATAGGACTAGCGGAGGATGTCGCCGTTGCTACCACAGTTGGTGTTACGCCATGAGCTAAGATTTCTATCAAGCCAGTTGCGATCAGAATCACTAAGGTGGCAATATACAAATACACTGGAAAAGCAAATAACCGGGCAGACTCTCTTAAACCGCGTAAATTAATCCAGGCCATAAACAAGATGATCAAACAGTCTGCTATAACTTTATGTTGGGGTGGGGCTAACCATGGAATAATTCCAGTCAAGTTCTCAATCGCTGAGCTAACGCTGACCGCAACCGTCAAAATATAGTCAAGCGTCAAACTTGCGCCTGCAAGAAGACCAAAGTTCTCCCCCAGAAAAGCCTTAGAGATGGTATAAGACCCACCCCCATCGGGATATTTCTGAATCGCCTTGCGGTAAACAAGGAAAATACTGATTACTAGCATTACAATGGCAAAGGAAACTTTCAGAATATAAGCGTACCCCAAGGATCCCGCCAAAAGAAGCGCATACAAGATTTCGTCAGGTGCATATCCCTCAGAAGAAATAAGGTCCGAACCGAAAACTGGGATCCCACCGAAAACACCGACTTTTGCCTCCTCGGCATTTTGTGT
>PKWS01000288.1:0-837 GCA_003132105.1 Desulfosporosinus sp. | reverse complement strand
TATTTACTCTACTCCGTAAAGATATTATTTTAATGTAAATTTCTAGGTTCTTCAATGAGACTCCCATGTATTACATTCATGAGTCTTTTTCCGATAATACTCGAAGGCTGTTTCGATTTGAAAGCCACACTTTTGATAAAGACTGAAGGCGTGTGAGTTATTACTATCAACCTCAATTACAATTTCTCGTATACCACTCTGTTTTAGTTGCTCTACAATGAGGTGGAGGAGGTCATACCCGTACCCCATACTCCGAAATTCCGGTGTAATTCCAAAGCCAAATATCGATACTTCATCCTCATCGCGGCTTGATGATCCTATCCCAATAATTTCATCATTCAGGATCCCAAGGTACTGGTCGCGAGTAACCGATTGGAAACTCTTCATAATCCTACCTTGAGCATCTTCATAGCTGTCTTCGACAATTCTCATGCTAGTATCGATCAGTCTCTGAAGGTCTTCCTCACTCGGTTTGAGATACTTCAAGCGATTTGAGGCTAATGGTACAAACTTCCTGTCATCTAATCTCATAGAGTATTCGGTAAAATCGTACTGAGCCCTGAGGTGTGGGATAACATGTTTACCCGTAATTGATTGACTCTCGATGACAAAAAGAACTTCCGGAATTTCATATTTTATGAGTTCTTCAACGGCTTTAGATAATAACTCCTTAAAATATCCTTTGCCCCTATGGGATGGCAACGTCAAGGCTGTGATTTCTGCTTCATGCTGAGTTGGCACAAACATCGTCAGCAAACTGATTAACTGGTTACCGTCATACATGAGAAATATACTATTCATTTCCTGATTAAAATTCATAGTTGTATCGACAAAAAT
>PKWS01000180.1 GCA_003132105.1 Desulfosporosinus sp. | reverse complement strand
TAGTAGGCAACTGGTAGTGCTATAGATTGGCTCTAATATCACTCGTTGCGGAAGAACCAAACTTTTTCTCAAAACACCACTGGACTCCCACAAACCGATCTGTTATGATAGTCTTGGGAAGGTAGGTTGGGTACCTATGGATAAGACTATCATGAACTTTTCTGGGAGAAATTTCACGTCTGAAGATATAGACCTTATCAAATGGACAAGAAAGAAATATCCNNCCGCTGGAAGAGCAAAAACACCTCAATGTGCATCCTTTCTAGAAACGTTGGAAGAAGCGGGGCTCATTGAACTCCCCCCTTTAGATGTTGCTAAACAACGAAGACCCTTGAATTCAAAAATGACTACTGAATTTCAGATCGATACCACTCCGATCACAAGTGAATTAAAGGTGTTAGAGCCGATTCATTTAGAAATTGCGAGAGCGGGTATCGACTTAAAGCGTTGGAGACACTATGTTAACGAGTATCACATGCTGGGCGACAAACAGGTCTTTGGTTCTCGTTTATCCTACTTTATTAAATCGAGAGAAACAATCCTGGGCTGTCTTCAGTTTTCGGCATCTGCTTGGGCTTTGAGTTCACGGGATGAGTGGATCGGGTGGAATGTTCAGGACAGAAAACAAAGACTCCATCTGATCGTGAATAACAGCCGATTTTTAATACTTCCCTGGGTAACCATTAAAAACCTAGCCAGCAAAGTGTTAGCTTTAGCGATAAAACAGATTCAAGAAGACTGGCTGCGCGAATATTGTTATGCACCGGTCCTTTTAGAAACCTTTGTTGATACGTCTCACTTTGCAGGCACATGCTATAAAGCCTCGAACTGGATCTATCTTGGTGAAACTCAAGGTCGGGGTAGAATGGATCGAAAGAACGAATATGCTCTATCTCCTAAAGCGATCTATATGTATCCCCTCCAAAAAGACTTTAAGGACTGTCTTAAAGGGATTAAGCCCTGCAAGGTGGTGAATCCGGATGACTAGACCAGAAAAACGACAAGAAAAACGAGCTCAAGAGCAAGCATTCAGAATAAAGGAGTTAGAAGCCAAAGGATTCAACTTGGTAGGATCAGAGGAGTATCACAAGAAACGGGCCATAGCGAATAGAAAGCGTGGTTACGAGACCCCGGAAGACGAAAAATTAGACCGAAAAGACTGTGCTAGAGGCCGTCGTCATCACAGCTTGGCAATTCTATTGACACCCTCGCTTCAGAGCTGGGTTCTACCATCAACCAGCTTTTTCAGGAGAAAGGAAAACTCAAGGACATACTATCGAGTATTTCTGAAGGAATTGTGGCTTTTGACAAGAGTCTTAGGCCGGTGAGTGTTAACTCTGCTCTCTCGGAAATTATGAATAGCCCTGATCCATATTTAAATGAAGACGTGAAAAAAGACCTCAATATTTTAGGGAGTGAGGCCCAACTGACGAAAGTTATGGAAGAAAAGAAGCCCTCGCGAATGGTTAAAGATTGGTTGGGTAAAAAACTTATGTTTACCTTTTCCCCCATTATAGACAACCTTGGTGATGTAACAGGAAGCGTTGCGTTGGTTCAGGATATAAGCGAAAGCGCGCGTCTTGAACAACTACGCCGAGATTTTGTAGCCAATGTGTCGCATGAATTCCGTACTCCACTGACAGTGATCCGTGGTTCCCTCGAAGCTTTAGTGGATGGTACCGTTGAAAAAAGCGAGGATGTTCAACGGTACCAGCAAAGAATGCTGTCAGAAACGCGCGTTTTGGAACGTTTGGTCGGAGACCTTTTGGAGCTTTCTCGGCTTCAATCCGGTAAAATCACTATAAATAGAGAAAAGATCCATATTCCCAGTCTTCTTGCGGACGATGTAAAGAGTCTTCAGACAATCGCAGAGAAGAAAGGCATTAAAATCGAGTATCTATCTGAGCAAGAAGTGACGCCCTTGTTGGGCGATTATGACCGTTTGAGGCAATTATTCGTAATATTCTTGGACAATGCCATTACATATTCACCGAAAAATACCAAGGTGTCCGTTGAAACGAACTACCTTGATATGAATACGCTTTCAGTCATAATCCGTGATCAAGGGTATGGTATTGCTGCAGATGAACTGACCCATATCTGGGACCGTTTTTACAAAGCGGATAACTCCCGAAATAGCAAGGGTACAGGGCTTGGCCTTGCTATCGCAAAACACCTAATAGAGCTTCATGATGGCAAGGTGTCAGTGCAAAGTGAGGTTGGAAAGGGCACGATCATTGAGATAGAACTGCGTTTGGAGAGAGATTTATAGGTTGTTTATCAATCGATAATCTAGCGCGTTAACTCATATTTCCAAGATGCAATCCCAAGGCGGGGAGGTGATATTAAAGACACCAAAGAGACCTATCATAAAACCGAAAACTCTTCACCTGGTCATTGAGTCAGGATCATAGTTTGGGGACAACCAATGGTACTGCATTCTTAAATGTATATGCCCCCTTGTAGGAAGGGATACGCACTGTTTTTCTCGCAATGCTTACAGTCTTGTTATCTAGTTTTAAATTTGGGGCTTCTAGTTTGGAAAAATAATCAAAGAGAGTGTCTTGGTTCCCGATCGCACTCAATTCGTAGGGAATCCCCTCCGCGCGGTTTATGGGCACTCCGTTCACAAAGATGGCCGAATTTCCACTCAAGACAACGGCTGTCTGGCCAATGATCCGTTGGCCATTTATGCTGATTGCCTCAGCACCGGCAAACTTCAAGGTGTTGATCATCGTAGCAATGTCATCCGTGCGAATAGGGAAAAAAACCTTTTTGCTGCGGTCGTCAATGCTAATCTGAATCCCCGCCCCCTCCACTGCTTGTGTCCCTTCAAGTATTTGCAGTTGTTTCAGTTGAGCAAGAAGTTGGGGATCAGTCCCCACCTGTTTCCTCATTGCGTCCAATTGTTCCAATAAGACGCGATGATCTCCTTGGAGTTTAATATTTTGCGCCTGAGAATTTGACATCACCGATTTCATTTGGGTCATACGCTCTGCACTAATTTGCTCTACTGCCGAGACGTTTTTTTGGGTTTGAGCTTGAAGAGATATCAGAAAACCGAGGGCAATTGCCGCTATAGTGACAGGTAAGGCTAAGTTTCTTTTCCAGCGGTGCATTATGTTCCCTCCTTAACTGGTTCAGCAAAATGATAATCTGGCANNAGTCTAAACCAGTCAAAAAATTTAAGAGCAAGCGATAAATTATTTGTATCGCCAATGGCTTCAATCACATAAGGAGGCATTTGACGAGTCCCATTAATTTGGATGTACGATCCTGAACAATATACCTCCGTATTTGTCGTCACACGTTGGCCATTGACGGCAGTGGCTTCCGAGCCGCCATTCCACAGGGCGTTTAAGATCCCACGAATGTCTTCTTCATGAATGATAAAGAGCTTGGGATCCTCTTCCCCGCTGGCTGCGCGCTTCGAATCATCTAACGTAATCCGAACACCAGGGCCGGTAACTGCAATCACGCCAGCATTCATTTTAGCCTCTTGAAGTTGCTGTTCTGCCAATGTCGACGCGCTTTGACCCTGAGCGTATTTTGCCAATTCCGCCTTTATCTTTTCATTATCATTGGAAAGCTGTTGGTTCTCTTGTTCCGTTTGAATTAAATTAGGTACAGTCGTCTCCTGTCGCGCCACCTGACTGCCAGCAATTCCGTTAGCTTTAAGCAATATAATAAAAAGAAATCCAATCAACAAAGAAGCCATTACTAGTAGAGATTGTTCTCTTTTCTCCAACTTCATTCAATACACCTCCTCAAGGCAAGTGGGTCTCCCATATTTACCGAATGGGTATCTTTATCTCAAGATCCTCATAGACCTTAATTTGTTGACAGTACTTCTGGAATACCATCATATAGTCCCTATTATAACTTGGATTCTTGTCAAATTCCAAACTAATGTTTTGCCACGATGTCGCATTCTTTAGCCGCTCTTGTGTAGCTAGGTTATACCAGATAGGATTAAAATTTTGTAGCATTCATTGATCAGAATTCTGATCAGCCAGGTCTTGAAAAGCTCGTCTCTTTTCAGTGATGACAAGCCCTGCCACGCTTTGAGAATGGTTTCCTGAATCGCATCCTCAATATCACAGTCCTGAAACACTATCCCCTTTGCAACCCGATA
>PKWS01000230.1 GCA_003132105.1 Desulfosporosinus sp. | reverse complement strand
TTATTAGCATAATATAAGTTTGACTTAATTGTGCCTGAAAAAAGAATGCTTTTTTGCGGTACATACCCTATATTATCGCGCAGATCTTTCCGTGTTAAAGTTCTAATATCTTTGCCGTTAATTAAAATCTCACCAGCTGTAACATCATAGAATCTAAGTACAAGATTCATCATCGTTGATTTACCACTTCCAGTTGAGCCTATAATTGCTGTTGTTTGCCCAGCTTTCGCGGTAAAGTTAATCTTATTAAGAACATTGCCTTGACCTTCTGGATAACAAAAATCCACATTGCGAAATTCTACCGTTGTATTTGGGTTCTTATTCAAACTGGTCGGTTCGTCTGAGTCTAAGATAGTCGCTTCCGTACCTAGTACCTGTGCCACTCTGTCTGCTGATACAGCTGCACGAGGAATCATAATAAACATCATGGCTAACATTAGGAACGCCATAATAATTTGAATTGCATACTGCATATAAGCCATCATATCCCCAATATTCATATTAAACGAAGATACTTGTTTGGAACCTACCCATACAATAACGACTGTTACAAGGTTCATAATCAACATCATGGCGGGCATCATCACTGCCATTACCCTGTTAACAAATAGGTTTGTATTCGTTAAATCTATATTTGCTTTTTCGAACCTGCCCACTTCAAATTTCTGTGTATTAAATGCCCTAATTACGAGCATTCCTTCTATATTTTCTCGTGTTACTAAGTTCAACCTATCAATTAGATTTTGTACTGCTTTAAATTTCGGTATAGCTAGTGAAAATAGGAGCAAAATGATTCCAAGTAAAGTAATAACCGCCACCCCAATAATCCACGACATTGAAGTGCTACTCGAAATTGCCTTTATAATACCCCCAATACCTAAAATTGGAGCATAGAATACAAGTCTTATCATCATAACCAGAACTGTTTGAATCTGTGTTATATCATTCGTTGTACGAGTAATAAGTGAAGCTGTAGAAAACTTATCAAATTCTGCGTTAGAGAATTTCTCTACTTTTCTAAAAGTAGCTGAACGCAGATCACGTGCTACTCCTGCTGCTGCAGACGCTGCGAAAAACCCTACTATTACGGAAGCTACGGTTCCAAGTAGAGTTACTAACAGCATATTGCCGCCAGTTTTTACTATAACACCAATATTACCTGGCATAACTCCTAAGTTTACTATGTCAGCCATGTAATCAGGCAGAGCCAAGTCGCATATTGCCTGAACAAACAATAGCGCAACGGCACATAGAATTATTCCCGCATAGGGCTTTAAATACTTGGAAAGTTTAATCACGCGGCAGTCTCCTCCCGAATGCGTTCTTAAGCCGTTCGTTAAGTGGTCCAGCCAGAGCTGTCTTGGAATTTCCACAATCTCAGTCATTAGGCGACTTTATCGAAAATCTAAGACTATCGACGGCTAGGGTTTGATGTCCTGAAAAGATGCGTGCGGGATCCCTTATTTTAGAAGGTCATGATTCGAAAAGATATAGTTTCTGTTTCAACCATATTTCCAATCATATTAGCTAATCTATTCTTGGCAAGAGCCTATAAGGAAATTGTGCAAATTGGACATTGTAAGAATTCTCTCACTAACTGATATATCTGTTACTGGAAGAACAAATATAGCTAATCTTCGCGACTACCTAGAAGCTTTCTCAGCATATCTAAGCCCTCAAATATTGTATCAAGTTGTTCGGGGGTGCCTTTGTTCAATACGTTTCCAATGTTTTCCTCTAACCGTTTATGTAAATTCTGGTGTAACCCCTTAAATTCAGGAGATACGCTAACATGAACCACTCTTCTATCTTCTTCGCTTCGATTTCTTTCTACCATGCCCTGCTTCTCAAGTCGATCGATAATCCCTGACACAGTACTATTTGATAAACTAAGCTTGCTACTGAGTTCTGTGATCTTCATCGTTTTTTCCTTACTTAATGTTCCCATTACCATACCTTGAGGAGCAGTCATACCAAGGTTCATCTCTTCAAAGACTTTACTCATACTGTGCTTAAATAGGATCATAACTTCTTGAAAGAGTTTTGCTACTTTTACGCTATCATTTAAATTTTCCATTTATACACCATCCTGTTTAAATATTTCGTCTGCATATATTAAGTATGGAAATATTCCCCTTACGAAATACATTACGTTATAAGTAATTGATTGTCAATAGGAGATATTTATAATTTTAAGGAAACAACAAAGGGCATTTGGATATGTCCATTGGCAGTATTTAAAGTTTTCTTTATGGTATTGCTGCGTATGTGAAAAATAAAAGACAATTATCGAGGTGTCCCTATTTATTATTACGAAGCGGATTATACCAAAGACAAAGGGGAAAGTTTTGGCCTGATTGAATAATACGCTCTGCGAGAGCCATCAATACGGCCGGGTAGAAGTGGGCGATTACTCCCCCACAACCCCCACAGACCCGGACGTGGAGATTTCCCGCATCCGGTTCCTCTCATTATGGTTTTGTTAAATGTTGGAGTGCATTATTTTTGGCTTTGGAAGTGGAAAATGGTTGAAAAAATCTTTGTATGAGTCCCAGTTTCTCTTACCTTTCCGTGATCGTCGGTTTAGCCACTTCAGCCACAATTGCGTTACTGCATGACAAAAAGAGCAAAGACTCAT
>PKWS01000172.1 GCA_003132105.1 Desulfosporosinus sp. | reverse complement strand
GGGAGTACATGCTCGGCGCAGTTAGTAGCCCAGAGCACCAATGTTCTGTGATCCTGCTTGCTCAGAAGCTCCGCAATCGACTTATTTAAGCTTGTATCTACAAATTTTACTTTTCCCATTTCAAAACTCCTTGAAGTTAAGATAATATGGATAGCACTAAACCGCTAGCGCGGTGGTCTTAGCCGTATTATCATAGTTTCTCTATTTAAAATAGTATCAGTTTCTCTCATAATGTAAATCCTTTAATAAGAAATAATTCTTAATTAAAGGGGATATTATTTAAAACTATGACAAAAGAACAGGTTCTAGAAAAATTGAAGTTTGATACAGAGCTTAGAAGATTAAGCAAAAACACGCAGGATGAATATTACACTAAAGCCAAGATATTTCAGGATCATTTTAACATGCCTGCAACCGAGCTTGNNAGAAAAAGGACTTGCCTCTGGAACTGTAAATTCATATAATAGCGGTCTTCGCTTTCTGTATGGCATAACTTTGAATATTACTTTAAACTGCAAACAAATCCCTCGTCACCGTAAAATACGTAATTTCCCTGAAATCCTTTCTAAAGAGGAAATTCAAACCCTTTTTGGTGTCTGCGATAACTTGAGAGATAAATGTATTTTAATGACTCTCTATGGTTCAGGAATTCGGCTTAGTGAAGTTGCGTCCCTAAAAGTTTCAGATATTGACAGCAACAAAATGCAGCTATTTATTCGAAATGGTAAAGGTGCCAAGGATCGATATGCATTGCTTTCACAATCTAATCTTGAAATATTACGTGATTATTGGAAAGCTTACCACCCCAAAGAGTGGCTTTTTTACAGTAGAATAAACACCGGCACACATATTACGGCCAAAGCTGTCCAGAACATATTCCACAAATACGTCAATAAAACCGATATCACCAAAAAAGTTACAGTCCATAGCATTCGGCATAGTTTTGCGACTCACCTACTTGAGGTAGGCACCAGTATATTTCATATTAAACAACTACTTGGACATTCAGATATCAGCACAACCTGTTTTTATCTGCATTTGCTTAAAATTGAATCTTTGAATGTAATAAGTCCTCTCGACATGTTAACAGAAATGAAAAAGACCAATGGCTGAGCTGCAAGATATCTTTCAAAACTACGGAAAAAACTATCGTGAGAAATACAAACTTACTCTTGTTCAGCATAAAGCCATGTCAGCAATTAAAAACTGTAGGACTGCACAATTAGGTGGTCATAAGGATGTCTGTGAAAGCTGTGGTAATACTAAAATCTCCTACAACTCGTGTCGCAATAGACACTGCCCTAAATGCCAAACGCTTGCCAAAGAGCGATGGATTGAGAATCAAAAAACTAATTTGCTTAATATCGGATATTTCCATGTCGTCTTCACCATACCGGATACTCTAAATTTGATGATGTATCAGAATCAAAAAGAGCTATATACTCTTTTGTCTGGATACGCTTAGCCTAAAGGGTACCATTAGTAACTTAAGGTCAAGTCTTTCACGCTCAGTGAAAGTATACCGGTCTGAGGCCTTGATACATCANNATTATGATTCGTCAAAGTAGCTTGACAATATTTTCATTGTACAATTCATTGGAAATATAACGAATTAGCTGGTTATCGCCAAAGAAACGAACGAAAATACCTGAATATTTCGGTGTGGCAGAGCCACCAATTGATGGCTCTCTCAGAGCGTATTATTCACATTAGCACTATCGTAGATTCTTATATATTCAATTGAACAGAGACAAATCCCTTTTTGGGCTATAATCTAATTTCCAGTTTCCAATTATAGACAACTTGTCTAGTTGTATGGATAATGGGAGCTTGGCATTTATGTAATCCTACGCTTATAAGAAGATTACGACTTATCCTAAACCAATGATTATGCTCATATAATCATACAGTAGCAGGTGACTTGAAATAATAATAACAGCACCATGTAAACCATGAGCAATAAGTGTATTGAAAATAATAAATTAGGCACTCTCATTCGAGGGTGCCTTTAATTATGAGCCATTGGGGTAGGTTCAACCATTCTTATTAATAATGTGTATTTTGGTGTCCAAAGTTTCAGCTGTAATAAACTTGACCATAAGAGAAACCTTATTAATGGAGTTTAAATTATCCCAATAAAATTCAGCGATTTCCTCAATGTTGTTAAACAATGGGGTAATAAATGGCTCTCCCTTAAACGACGGCAACGGACTTCCATCACCTTCATACGTATGAATACAGTGTCCCACTCCTGGGATACATTTCTCATAAATGAAGAACTGTCTTTCGCAGTACTGTGGGTCATTATAAACAGACTTAACTATGGCTAATTTATAAGAACTTTTCTTATCCTTTAAGTTAATAATTCCTGATATTCGGGGTGTGTAATTTGGGTGATCCGGTTCGAAATATGTGTTAGAAACAGCCGCTTCAAAGGATTTCCCATTCTTTAAATAATCCAAAATAATGTCCGTATGGTCTCCATTAGAAAGTACGTGATAGCTGGCCTCGGACTTAACGGGGTAGTAAATAATTAAGGAGGGATCAATCAATTTGCTTTGATCAAACGGAGTGGTTCTGACAAAATCGCCTTCGTTCTCAAATATCCGATTACGGCTATTTTCACTCCTGCCCATTATCCAGTACACTTGAACCAAATTCTCTGCATCTTCAGTTAGCCCTAAAACAATTCCCCGCCCGGGATAAGCATTATCCTTAAGTCGTTGAATGTTTGAATTTAATGTATCTGCTAAACTCATTATTCTCTCCCTTTCGGCTTTCTTGCCATTTCACTTAACCCTGGATTTGTCTGTATTATAGAATTTTATGGGAACTTATTATTCTCCAGTTATGAATAATTTACCTTTATTCTGCTCCTTGGGTCCAATAATGTCATAATCATCGTTTGGAGTAAGTATGGTTCGCCGGGTAGAAGTGGGCGATTACTCCCCCACAACCCCCACAGACCCGGACGTGCGGATTTCCCGCATCCGGTTCCTCTCATTATGGTTTCACTAAATGTTGGAGTGCATTATTCTTGGCAATGGAAGTGGAAAATGCTTGAGAAAATCGTTGAACGAGTCCCAGTTTCTTTTCCCTTTTCGTGACCGTCGGTTTAGCCACTTTAACCATAATTGCGTGACTGCATGCCGAAAAGCGCTAAGACACTTGGCATTCCCCTTAATTCCATAATACTGATAGTGACCTTGCAGCTTAAGACATAGGGTTTTGTGCTGATCTCTTATAGGAAGATGTCGATTATCTCGACACCATTTTCCTATTCCTTGTATTTTGCTGCTCAAACGCTTACTTATAGTTTTCCGTTTGACAACCCAATACCCTTTCAGGCTCCGTCCCCAGTAGTGAGTAAAACCCAGGAAGTCAAATGTCCCACATTCTTCGTCTGGTTTCTGGTCTTCTTTCCACGGTCGGTTGAAGGGAACTAAGCGTGTCTTCTCAGGGTGCACTGTTAGTCCGAATTTGCCAAACCTCTTAGGGAGGACCTCCATTGCTCGCATGGCGTCTTGTTTATCCGAAAATCCTACTATTATGTCATCGGCAAACCGGACCATGAATACCTTTCCCATCATACGAGGTTTGACCACCGTTTCAAACCATACATCCATTACGTGGTGCAAATAGATGTTACTCAAAAGCGGCGAAATGACTCCACC
>PKWS01000342.1:3590-4108 GCA_003132105.1 Desulfosporosinus sp. | reverse complement strand
ACCAAGGGAGCCTTAAGCAATGTTTTGGACGTGTGCTCCTTCGCAGAGGGGCCTAATGAAACCGTAGTCCCTATTCAACAGGTGCTAACACAAATTCAGTCGGTATTTTCAGACCTGGGAACAAGGGGACTTAGAACTTTAGGAGTAGCCTACAAAAAGGCCGAAAATACAGAACTCAAAGATCAAGAAAAGGATATGACGTTCTTAGGATTTCTGGTTCTTTACGACCCACCTAAAGAAGGTATTACAGAGACGGTTAATAAACTAAAGGATATGGGGATAACCCTCAAGGTCATTACTGGAGATAACAAACTGGTTGCCATGAGTCTCGGTAAACAGATCGGGCTAGCCAACCCCGAGGTACTGACCGGTCCAGAATTGTACAAAATGAGTAATGAAGCGTTAATACAGAAGTTAGGCAATATTGATCTGTTTGCAGAAATCGAGCCCAATCAAAAGGAACGAGTCATTCTAGCCCTCAAAAAGGCAGGAAATGTTGTAGGGTACCTAGGGGATGG
>PKWS01000342.1:0-3530 GCA_003132105.1 Desulfosporosinus sp. | reverse complement strand
AGAGTGACCTTTGCTAATACTCTAAAATATGTTTTTATGGCTACCAGTGCAAACTTTGGAAATATGTTTAGTATGGCAGGGGCTTCACTTTTCCTTTCCTTTTTACCCCTTTTGCCCAAGCAGATTCTGCTGACCAACCTAATGACGGATTTACCGGAAATGACAATTTCTACAGACAGTGTGGACCCTGAAATGATTGATCGACCTCGCCGCTGGGATATCAAGTTTATCCGCAAATTCATGCTTACGTTTGGGCTCCTTAGTTCCGTATTTGATTACCTAACTTTTGGCGTTCTTTTGTTCTTTCTTCATGCAACCCCTGAACAGTTCAGAACTGGATGGTTTATGGAATCTGTCCTATCCGCCTCGCTGATTGTGCTAGTCATTCGGACCCGCAAGCCCTTTTATCAAAGTAAACCCGGGAAGGCTCTGTTTTGGACAACTCTCGTTGTAGCCTTAGCAATTTTGATTTTCCCGTACAGTTTTCTAGGCCCGCTTCTCGGATTCGTTCCATTACCAGTAGCATTTTATCCAGTCTTGGGGATAATCCTCCTGTTGTACATTGCTTCTGCTGAAATGGCAAAGAAGCTCTTCTACAAAGGGGGCAGGTACAAATAATTAATGAGTGTATAGGGAAATGTCGATTCTTGAATTCTTGAAAAGGGATAAGCCTGTTTCCAATTGTAGAAACAGGCTTTTTAACTGTGAAAGAAGTTCATTAGATTGAAGCCTTATGTTATAGTTAAAACTTGGAGGTAGAGTTAGATATGATAAATTCCTTCTATATTTTAATCGGAAGTGTTATTTTCTTAATTTACGGCGGACTGAATTACTACATTGGACTGCGTGGGTGGCAGGCCTTGTTTAGCTTCATCCCTTTATTAACGCCTAAAGTATATTGGCTGGTCTTTTGGCTGATTTCCTTGTCTTTTTTATTCAGCCGATTTAGCCATAAATTTCTTCCAACGGTAGTATACGAAGTAATGACCATGGTAGGGGCTTATTGGCTGGCTTTTATGTGGTACTTTTTATTAGTGATTACTGCGCTGGATTTCCTTAGATTGTTAGATCGTGCTCTTCGAGTAGTTCCAGTGGAAATAAAACGAGGCTTAAATCCCGCTTTGGGATTGACCGTTTTTATTTTGGTCGTTGGTATCGTAAGTTACGGGGCTTGGAATGCTCGTCATCCTCGAGTTAATCATTATGATTTAACAATCGCCAAGCAAGCTGGATCTCTGAAACAGTTGCATGTCGTCATGGTTTCAGATATTCATTTAGGAACGATTGTTCATAACGATCATCTTACAAAAATGGTCAAGACGGTTAATCAACTAAAACCGGACTTGGTCCTGTTTGCAGGAGATGTGTTCGATGAAACGATTGAATCGTCTGACAAACAGCAAATAGCCGAAACTTTTAGTAAACTAAGTGCCCCTTACGGTGTTTTTGCAGTGCTGGGTAACCATTAATATATTGGTGGTAATGCCGAAGAGGCCATAAAATATTTGGGTGAAGCAGGGGTAAGGGTACTGAGGGATAGTACTCAGGAGGTCGCCGGGAGTTTTTATCTCGTTGGGCGCGACGATCTTTCGAGTGAGCGTGTCAACAAGGTCAAGAGACAAAGCCTAAAAACATTATTGCAAGGCGTAGACCGTTCTCTTCCACTCCTCTTAATGGACCATCAACCATCTCAATTAGAGGAGCCAGTTGAGCAAGGGATTGATTTGCAATTGTCAGGGCATACACATGCTGGACAATTGTTTCCCATTCGACTTATGACTCGCAGAATTTTTGAAGACGACTGGGGGTTACTGCGCAAGGGAAATTTCCAACTCATTGTTTCATCAGGGTACGGAACATGGGGACCACCGATCCGCCTTGGGAATACACCAGAAGTTGTTGATATTATGATTAAGTTTAACCAATAGTTAAAACGAAAAGGCACCTTGATCGTAATAAATTGGTATAGTATATAAATTTTCCTTAAGTAAGAAAATCTAATGAAATCTAAAGAAATCTCCTTTAAACTATACACAGGTGGTGAAATACATGCGCATACTCTTAGTGGAAGATGAGCCTAGACTCTCCGAAGCTCTAACCTATATCTTAAAAAAGAATAACTATGGGGTGGATACAGCGTATGATGGAGAAACTGGACAAGCTATGGCTGAGACTGGGGTCTATGATTTGATTATCCTCGACCGCATGTTGCCTCGCAAAGAAGGGGTTACCCTCCTGAAAGAACTCCGTAGCCAAGGAATCCATACCCCTGTTTTACTCTTAACCGCTAAAGATTCCCTTCAAGATCGAATTGAAGGGTTGGATGCTGGCGCTGATGATTACCTCGTGAAGCCGTTTTCCACTGAGGAACTTCTCGCTCGTCTGAGGGCTCTAGGGAGAAGGCCGAGTGGTCAAATTCAGGACGAACAATTAAACGTTGCTGGGCTTATACTCAAACCTCTCCACTGCGAGTTAACCCAAGGAAACGAAACGGTTAAACTTACCTTAAAGGAATCTCTGCTCTTGGAGCTTTTTATGCGAAATCCTGGGCAGGTAATAACTAAGGAACAAATTCTAGACAGGGTATGGGGTCTAGACACTGACGTTGAAACCAATAACGTAGAAATATACGTACACTATCTACGTAAAAAGCTAAATTCACCCAACGTGAGGATCGAAACCGTGCGTGGTATAGGGTATTGCTTAAAGGAGGAACCCAATGTTCCGTAAATTGCGGCATAAGCTGACTTTAATTAATGTTTTGGTCATGGCCCTCCTCTTACTGTTTTTTGTTCTAGGAACCTTTGTTATTATGCAAGAACAGCTCTTCAACCAATCCCAACAATTAATGCAGATTATTGCGACCGAAGCGGGCTCTGGTTCTGTCAGTGATACAAGGGCAAATAACAAACACCTCACTAAATATTTTTATCTAAAAACTGATGCCTCTGGAAAGATTACTGAGAGTTCCACAGATTTGCCACTCGTCAAAGACCAGTTAGCTCCCTTAGTTGACGAAACATTCCGTCGTCCGAATCCTAGGGGCAAAGTGGAGTTTCAGGATGAAACCTACACATATCTCCGGGTGCCACTCAAGTCAAGCCCCGGCTTCATCATCTCCTTTGTTGACCTTCATCAGGACAATGAGATACTAGGTAAGCTCTTGAGCTCTCTGACAATCGGAGGCCTCATCTGTTTAGTACTCGCCTATTACGGTAGTCGTTTTATGGCAGACCGAGCAATGGCCCCCATTAAGACGTCCTGGCAACGACAGCAGGACTTTGTGGCCGATGCTTCTCACGAACTCCGGACGCCACTGACAGTCGTTCAGGTTAACTTGGAACTTGTCAAAGGAAACCCTGAAGAAACCGTGGCCAGCCAATCCAAATGGTTGGACTATAGTTTGCTAGAGACGAGGCGTATGTCTAAATTAGTGGACGATCTCCTCTTTCTCGCCCGGGCGGACTCCCAACAACAAACGTTAGAGATAAAACAATTCTCCCTTGATACAGCCCTCCGTGAGGTAATCG
>PKWS01000272.1:7792-8016 GCA_003132105.1 Desulfosporosinus sp. | reverse complement strand
AACCATGTGCGCAAAGGACTAGAAGCCCTAGATTTCCTCGTTGTGCAAGACATCTTTATGTCGGAAACAGCTAAGCTAGCGGATGTTGTGTTCCCTGGGGCTAGTTTTGCTGAGAAAGATGGCACATTTACGAATACGGAACGACGAGTTCAAATGGTGAATGAGGCGATTAAGCCTATCGGTAATGCTAAGGCGGATTGGCAGATTATTTCTGAACTGGCTAC
>PKWS01000272.1:0-7710 GCA_003132105.1 Desulfosporosinus sp. | reverse complement strand
AATCAATCACCCAATGAACTGCCGGATAAGGAGTACCCATTTTTACTCAGCACGGGTCGCAAACTGGCTCACTATAACGTTATGACGAGAAATTCAGCAGCCCTTGAAGCCTATTCTCCAGAAGAGTTGGCAGAAATTAATCCCAACGATGCCAAACGGCTTGGATTTGAAGACGGTGAACGGATCCACGTTAAGTCTCGTCGAGGAGAGCTGGACACGAAAATCGTTATAACAGATCGAGTTCCAGTGGGAATGGTCTTTATGACACTTCATTATTTGGAGTCGCCGACCAACGTTTTGACCAATGGAGCGTATGATAAAGTCACCAAAACGTATGAGTATAAAGTCTGCGGCGTGAAAATCTCTAAACTCTAGTTAGTACCAAAAATGGGCCTTCAATGATTGAAGGCCCATTTTTAGTTTACTATGCAGTTCTATCAACCTATTTGTTCATAATACGGTTCATGAGGCGCATCGAACACATTTCCCCGCACATGGTGCAGCTGTCTTGATGCTCGGGGGCGGACTCTTTACGATAGCGTTCCGGTTTTTCACGGTCCAAGGCTAGACCAAACATTTTCTCCCAATCCAAATCTTGTCTGGCCTCGCTCATCTTCCTGTCCCATTCGGCGGCGCCAGGTATCCCTTTGGCGATATCCCCGGCATGAGCTGCTATCTTGACTGCAACTATCCCTTCGCGCACGTCGTCCAAAGTAGGTAAACGTAGGTGTTCGGCCGGCGTCACATAGCAGAGGAAGTCAGCTCCTGCCGAAGCGGCTAAAGCTCCTCCTATCGCACTGGTAATGTGGTCGTAACCTGGAGCAACGTCCGTGACCAAAGGCCCCAAGATGTAAAAGGGTGCACCGTGACAAAGCTTTTTGGCCAACTGAACATTAGCTACAACTTCATGCAAGGGAACGTGGCCAGGTCCTTCGATCATGACTTGAACATTGCGTTTCCAAGCCCTTTGGGTTAATTCCCCCAGGACAATCAATTCAGAAATTTGGGCTCCGTCTGTGGCATCGGCAATGCTTCCAGGTCGGCAAGCATCCCCTAGGCTTAAGGTCACGTCGTATTCTGCGCAAATATCTAGGAGATCATCAAAATATTCGTAAAAAGGGTTTTCCTGTCCGGTCAAGTCCATCCAGGCATACAGTAAGGACCCGCCCCGGGAGACAATGTTAGTGACTCGGGAGGTCTTCTGGAAGTGCTGGGCGGTTTCCCTGTTTATGCCGGCGTGGATGGTGACAAAATCAACACCGTCTCGGGCGTGCTGTTCTACTACGGCTAAGAATTCTTGGGGTGTAATGTCCTCCAATTTTTTGTCTAGATAGCCAAGGGCATCATACATAGGTACAGTGCCGATCATAGCTGGGGACATCTCAATGAGTCGGTGGCGAAATTCGACAGTTTTACCGTAGTTGCTTAGATCCATAATTGCTTCCGCTTTCATGTCTAGAGCCATACGTACTTTGGCCAGCTCACTGTCGAGATTTGCACATTCCGGGGAGATACCTAAATTGACATTAATCTTCGTCTTTAGTCCAAGACCGACGCCCTCAGGACTCAAAGATGTGTGATTACGGTTAGCGGGGATGACAATGCTGCCCGCCGCTACCCGGAGCCTAATTTCTTCAGCAGTATGCCCCTCTTTAGCAGCGACCGTTTGCATTGCCGCAGTTATTATTCCGTTTTTGGCCTGTTCCATTTGTGTACTCATTAAATCACACTCTTTCTATAAAACATCGCTTATGTCTGTGTCTTTATAATGCTCTGTAAACGCTTAATCTTGCCCGCAATGTCCGGGTTGCCCACAATCTCAGTGACTAAGGCGACTGTCCGGGCCCCCGTCTTGATCACTTCCGCCAGATTGTGCTCCTTGATTCCACCGATAGCTACAAAAGGGATATTCAGATTCTTGACGACGTAATCTAAATAGTCCAGTCCCACCGGATTACACACATCGATTTTGGTATTGGTGGCAAACAACGGTCCTACTCCGATGTAATCTGCACCCCCGCTCACGGCGGCCAATGCTTGGGCTGGCGAATGGGTGGAAACCCCAATCAGGAGATCGGGGCCGACTATCTCGCGCACCTTCGATAGTGGCAAGTCATCTTGCCCTATATGTACGCCATCTGCACCCACAGCTAGAGCCAGATCTAAGTGGTCGTTGATAATGAAAAAGGCGCCGGCTTGTTGGGTCATAGCGCGTAGCACCAGACACTCTTTATACATTTCCCCAACCTTTTTGGCCTTCTCCCGGTACTGAAGGATCGGTACGCCACAGGCCAAGATCTCACCGGCCACCTCGATATTGTTGCGGCCCTGAGAGTGGAGTTCGGAGGTGAGGGCATAGATGCCGTCTGGAAGGGCGTGTTTTTTCATCATAGGTCACTTCCTTCGCCTAGTATCCAAGCCAACACTAAGTTGGCTTGTTTGGCGGCTACTACACCGACACGGGGAGAGAGGGGCGGATGGTCTTCCGACACGTCTGTACAGAAATCCCCGACGACAGATAAGCGGGAACCCCAGTGCAAGGTATGGATCGTATCTGTGTCTCCCCAACCAGCCAGCCCAGAAGCGCAGATGACTTTCTTCCCAGATGCCAGACCTTCTTCCACCAACATTTTCTTAGAGAGAGTCTGGTCAAAACCCTCTACCCATACGGGACATTGACCAAATATTGCATGGACATTGGCAGGGGTTACGTGGACTGACCACAATTCTAAGTTTAAGTCCGGGTTGATCCTTAAGAGGTTCTCAGCTAGGGCCTCAGTTTTCAAGAGTCCTAATTGATCTGGGAAATAGACCTGTCGATTTAGGTTGCTGGCCTCCACACGGTCAAAATCAGCCAAGACTAGGTGTGAAAACCCGCTGCGTACTAGATGCCAAGCTACATTGGAGCCCAAGCCCCCTAATCCGGCAATTCCTATGGTTGTTTCTTGGACCTTAGCTAATTGTACCGGTTTCAACATTTCAGCAAGTCCGGCTATTAAATGATTCATTTTCCTACCGCATTTCTTTCCCGCATATTCACCCAGTCACAAAAAGCGGGCAGATAGCCTTTGGCTCGGATCATCTGTACCACATCCGGAACGGAGCGTTCGTCTGCAATTTCAAATTGGGCACTGCCTACGTTGTCTGTCTCACTATAACCACCGACAGATGTGAGAGAGCCAGCCGACAGGCGAGTAATTCCGAGGGGAAGCAAATTTTCCCGCATTTGGGGACTTTCTCTTGTGGATAAGGTAAGGCCAGCCCGGGGTAGAAACAGTCGGTATGCCAGAATAATTTGGACTAAAGCTTCATCCGTGACGGGAGTAGCAGAGGATTTGAAATTGCCGGCATAGGGCCGGAGGCGCGGTACCGAGATCGATACTTCGACCCCAGGATAATTTCTTTGTAAGTAATCAGCATGAAGAGCTGAGTAAAATGCATCCCGCCGCCAGTCTGAGAGACCTAAGAGTGCTCCTATGTTGACTGAAGAGATTCCCGCCTCACACGCTCGGTCTGGTGCCTCTAAGCGGTAGTGATAATTGCGCTTTGGTCCGGCGGGGTGTACCTCCGCATAGGTGATCTCATCGTAGGTTTCTTGAAAAAGAGTGACAGAATCAATTCCCGCCTCGAATAAACCTCGGTACTCCCCAGTGGAAAGAGGATACACTTCAAGCCCAAGAGAGGCAAACATTGGTCGCAAAGCCTGCACGCATTCTTCCATATAACCCGGTCCGCTTTGGTTACGGGATTCTCCTGTCAAGAGCAGCAAATGCTGAAGCCCGGTGGACGAGATGGCTTCTCCCTCTTTGATGGCTTGTTCCACGGTTAGCTTGCATCTTACAATCTCATTTCCAGCGTGGAAACTACAATACAGACAGCTATTAGTACAAAAATTAGCGAGATACAGAGGAGTAAACAAACCGATCGTGCGGCCAAAATTGCGGATGGTTAAGGCCTGAGCCTTTTTGGCCATGGGCTCTAGGTAAGATAAGGCAATTGGGGAAAGCAAGACCGCTAAATCTTGAGGGCGAAGAGTCTCTCGGGCTAATACACGCTCGACATCGACTCCCCTAAAGCTTGCCCAGGTTGACTCGGTGAGCATGGGTTTCCATTCCGTGATTTGCTCGTAAAACATCTGTTAAGCCTCCTGTAAAAAGCCGGTTAAGGGGGAGGAAGCAGCGGCTTCAAGCCGTCGTTCACCCGGTCCTGCTAAATAACCCAGCCGTCCTGCCACTACCGCCAAGCGGAAGGCCTGGGCCATGAACACCGGATCACCTGCCGTGGCAATGGCCGTATTCACAAGCACTGCAGCCGCCCCCATTTCCATAGCCTCGGCTGCCTCGGAGGGTCGACCGATGCCAGCATCGACAATGATTGGCAGGGAAATCTCTTCAATTAGAATTCGGATGAGTTCTTTGGTTTGCAGGCCTCTGTTGCTTCCAATGGGAGCTCCTAGAGGCATGATGGCTGCCGCCCCAGCATCCTGCAGACGCCTTGCTGCCCCCAAATCCGGGCTCATGTAAGGAAGTACCACAAAACCTTCCTTGACTAGTTGTTCTGTGGCTTTGAGTGTCTCCCAATTATCCGGCAATAAGTAACGCTGATCCTGAACTACTTCGATTTTTACCCAGTTTCCGCAGCCGGCGGCCTGAGCTAAGCGAGCGATACGTATGGCTTCTTCGGCTGTGCGAGCACCGGAGGTATTCGGCAATAAAATGGTGTTAGGAGACAGGTAATTGAGAATATTCTCTTGGGGGTTTTTCCAATCGACTCGGCGTAAAGCCATTGTTACTACTTGGCTTCCGCTCGCTTCCAACACCTGGGGCACTATTTCATGTGACGAAAATTTACCAGTTCCTATGAACAGTCGGCTATGCAAATTCACTCCTCCGATGAGTAAACAGTCATCGGGGGGATTAACACTCTGTAGGATATCGTTCACGGTATCAGCCACCTCCCATAAATACTAAGATTTCCAAACGGTCACCAGCCTGCAAAAGAGTACTCTGCCAATGTTCTTGCTTCAGGATTTTTTCATTGAGTTCAACGACCGCCGCTTTGAGGGTCACAGCTTGGTATTGAAGTAACTGGTAGACGGTACATCCTGCGGAAATTTCCTGCAGTTTCCCGTTTGCAATAATTTGCACGTGCAGTCCTCCTTTCACTTGTTTTCCATACGTGTTAGCCGGGGGTTCCCATCTTACTGCCATGATACCAGGGAGTTTAAAAAAATGAGAACTGCGGTAAGCAGTTCTCATTTATACTTTTATAAGTAAAACGATTAGCTTTCCTCCGCTGGTATTAACCAGATCAGGTTCAAAGGGATCGAGTTTCCTCATCTCAGCCCCGAAGGGCACCCCTAGCAAACAAACGTATTCAGTTGAGTGGGCATTAATACTTATCCTAGTAAGTATTAATGCCTATTATATAACTAAAAGGGTGTAGGTGCAAATATATGAAAAGGTTTAAAGAGACTAGTGATTGATGAGCTCAGGTGCAGCAAGGCCGGAAAAGTTATTTATTCATAGGACAGGATTCGCGTGAATTCGTCACTTAGAGTGTGCAATAATAGAAAGAGGAAGAACGGCAGGGTCTTGTGGTGTTTAAATGTTTATTGGAGCGGGCGATGAAGGATATCTTCCCAGCGGTTTGTCCAATAAGGTTATTATTAGGACGGATTTTGATAGGTCATGTAGAATAGTTTCTTTATATTAAGTTGGATGGGTGGTGAGAATAATAAAAATTCCACTGATTGCTCTACTCTTACAAGGAATACCTGAAGAAACGGCAGTTGTAACTTTAGCTTTTGTAATTGCCGGAATACCCCTTAAGTGGAATAGAGTTCTATTGACTGGGATTGTTCTAGCTTTTTGTGCGTATGTAATTAGACTGTTTCCTATCCCTTTTGGGATTCATACTATTTTGCTACTCTTTATATTATTTATAATTTTATCTAGGTTAAGCAAGGGGGATTTAGGGCTATCTTTTATTGCAAGTTCATCGAGTTTTTTGGCGCTAGCAATATTTGAGTTTAGTTGTATGTCATTGTTTATGCAAACTTTTGGATTGACACCTAAAACCATATTTGATAACTTAGTCATAAGAATTGTAGTAGGAGAACCGCATGTGCTTCTTTTATTTATCTCTGCTTTTCTATTGAATAAATTATACATACCAAGAGTTGCTTGAACCTTTTAAAGGATCCCACTTCAGATCTGATAATTATTTTCTAGTAAGACAAGATTCGTGTAAATTCGCCCCTTGGAGTGTGCGATAATTGAAATTAGAGGAAGAACGTTGTGATGTTGTAATCTAGTATAGATATGTTTAATTGGAGAGGTTGTGGGATCTATAAACGTTCCATGGATTGCTTTGCTCTTACAAGGAATACCTGAAGGAATTGCAGTTGTAACTTTAGCATTTGTAATTGCCAAAATACCTTTGAAGTGGAATAGAATTTTACTAATTGGGATTGTTTTAGCTGTTATTTCTTATGTTGTGAGACTGTTTCCCATCCCTTTTGGGGTTAATATATTTTTGCAAATTATTTTATTATTTTTAGCTTTAACTTGGCTAGGCAAGGGGGATTTCAGTTTATCCCTTATTGCAAGTTTAGTGAGTTTTTTAGCGTTAGCAATATGTGAGTTTGCGTGCCTAGCATTGTTAATGCCTGTTTTTGGAGTAACACCTGAAACCCTATTCACTAACTTAGTAATAAGGATTGAGATAGGAGAACCTCAAGTAGTTCTGATTTTTATCGCTGCTTTTTTATTAAATAAATTTAAACCAAAATGAGGTTGTATGAATGAATTTCTCTCAAATTATTAGTAGTAAACTCACTGAAATAATAACAAGTGAATTGAATTACAGTGACGATAAAAAGGAAATTATGGAATATGCCATTGAAACAGCACTTTTATTCCTCCTAGGCTCATTTTTAATAATACTTTTAGGATATTTGTCAAATGCATTAATTCCGGCTGTTATTGCAGCTATTTTTGGTGGCTTATTACGAAGAGTATCGGGAGGGGCTCATTTTAATACTCCAACAAAATGTTTGACCATTAGTTCAATTACATATGCTTTAATTGGAGTATTAACTAAAAAACTTGTTAATTATGACTTGGCTAATCAGTCTAGTCTGATAATTATCTTACTTGTTTCTTTTTTATTAGTATCTTTCTTAGCTCCTGTAGATAGCGAATCAAAGCCAATTCATTCTAGTAGCTTAAAAGTTAAACTTAAGATTTCGTCAATGGTTTTCGTAATTATTTCATTTTTAATAATTTCTCTGATTGATAATAAATTACTAACTGTTAGTGCAGTTCTAGGTGTATTTTATCAAAGTATCACCTTACTGCCTATTTTTAATACGAAAAGAGGTGAGTATGGACTATGAAAAGGTACGTCTTTACCATAATTGCATCAATGCTAATGCTCCTAGCTAGTGCGACCTCGGTTTTTGCGTGTGCTATATGGTTGTATCAACCTAAAACCCCGAAAGCATTGCAAAGATAATCAGGAGGTTACCAGTACTGCAAACACATTTGTCTAAAACAATTTAAAAGCTGGGATATCCCAGCTTTTAAATTGTTTGCAATAGATTCTCATAAGCTTTTTAATACTATTTAAATTGATAATTTTAGAGTGGTATAACTACCATTAGGGTTTCCACAGGCACCTAAAATGCTTGGCGCAAGCCAGGTTTTC
>PKWS01000059.1 GCA_003132105.1 Desulfosporosinus sp. | reverse complement strand
TGTTTGTGATTTTAACGGTGTTTATAATAGGTCTTATGGTCGGTCGAACGCCGGAATACCTAGGTAAAAAAATACAGTCTTTTGAGATGAAGATGGCCATCTTGGCAGTGCTTATTCCTTCAGCCTGTATTTTATTAGGTAGCGCCTTGGCGGTGCTCATTCCGGCGGGGACCTCTGCTATCCTCAACCCCGGACCTCATGGCTTAAGTGAAATACTGTATGCTTTTACTTCTGCGTCAGCAAATAACGGTAGTGCCTTTGCCGGACTTAGTGTCAACACCGTTTTTTACAACATGGCACTTAGTTCATGTATGCTCATTGCTCGATTTGCCCCAATGGTTCTGGTTCTGGCCATTGCGGGAAGTATGGCTACCAAGAAAATAACCCCGGCAGGTGCAGGGACTTTTCAGACAACCGGAGGCTTATTTTCCGGTCTCTTGGCTGGAGTGGTTTTAATTGTGGGAGCCTTGACCTTTTTTCCAGCTCTAGCTTTAGGGCCCATTGTTGAGCACCTATTAATGCTGGCTGGCAAGGCCTTTTAAGGAGGAGTGAGCAAACTATGAGTACAAAGTCAAGCATTACCCGTCCAATTTTAACAAGGGCTATTAAAGAATCCTTTACGAAATTAAATCCTCGGACCATGTGGACTAATCCGGTCATGTTAGTGGTAGAGATCTTAGCAGTATTGACCACTTACTTTGCTATTAGAGATATCGCCTTACAGTCCAAGAGCTTGGTGTTTGACGGGCAGATTGCAGCATGGTTATGGATTACCGTTCTGTTTGCCAACTTTGCAGAAGCTTTAGCTGAGGGAAGAGGGAAGGCCCAAGCCGAATCCCTTCGCAAAACTAGAAGTGACACGATTGCTAAAAAGGTGGTCGGAGAAAAAACAGAAAATATCTCGGCTGCCAAACTGGTTAAGGGTGATATCGTACTTGTTGAGACAGGCGAGTTGATCCCCGGCGATGGAGAGATTATTGAGGGCATTGCTTCTGTCGATGAAAGTGCGGTTACTGGGGAATCTGCTCCGGTAATTCGAGAATCGGGAGGAGACCGCAATGCCGTCACTGGTGGCACTAAGGTGCTTTCGGATTGGATCAAGGTGAAGATCACCGCTAATCCGGGGGAAACGTTTCTTGACCGCATGATCAGCCTAGTCGAAGGAGCTAAGCGCAGGAAAACGCCGAATGAAATAGCCTTAACCATTTTGTTAATCGGATTGACCATTGTCTTCTTACTGGCAGTTACTACTTTAGAGGCTTATGCTATCTATTCTGGGGCAATGGTATCCATCCCTGTGCTTGCTGCTCTACTGGTTTGTTTGATCCCTACCACTATTGGAGGCCTGCTCAGTGCTATTGGTATAGCTGGAATGGATCGACTGTTAAAACGTAATGTCTTGGCCATGTCCGGAAGGGCAGTGGAAGCTGCTGGGGACGTAGGGGTACTGCTTTTGGATAAGACCGGAACCATTACCCTTGGGAACAGGATGGCCACGGAATTTATACCTGCTCCAGGTGTATCTCCGGAAGCGTTAGCGGATGCCGCCCAATTGTCTTCTTTAGCGGACGAAACCCCTGAGGGCCGAAGTATTGTTATCTTGGCCAAGGAAAAATTTAATTTACGTGAACGAGATATCACGGCTTTAGGAGCAACATTTATTCCCTTCAGCGCCCAAACTCGAATGAGTGGTGTCGATTTACAGGGCCGAGAAATTCGCAAAGGTGCCATGGACACTATTGAAAAATATTTGCGGGAAAAAGGGGGAGAAATGGCTCCTGAGGTGAAAACTTCGATTGAGGCTATTGCTAAGCAAGGTGGAACTCCGCTTGTTGTGGCAGAGGGAGATCAAGCCTTAGGGGTTATTTATCTTAAAGATGTCGTTAAGGGTGGAATTAAAGAAAGGTTTTCTGAACTTCGACGCATGGGCATCGAGACTGTCATGATTACGGGGGACAACCCTTTAACGGCAGCTGCGATCGCCGCTGAAGCTGGGGTGGATGATTTCTTAGCAGAGGCAACACCAGAACAAAAACTAAAATTAATTAGGGAGTATCAAGACAAAGGTCACTTGGTAGCTATGACTGGAGATGGCACGAATGACGCTCCAGCTTTGGCCCAGTCCGATGTGGGTGTGGCTATGAACAGCGGCACTCAGGCGGCCAAAGAAGCTGGTAACATGGTGGACCTGGACAGTAACCCTACCAAACTAATTGAGATAGTAGAGATTGGTAAGCAGTTGTTAATGACTAGGGGGTCTCTGACAACGTTTAGTATCGCTAATGATATTGCCAAGTACTTTGCGATTATTCCGGCCTTGTTTGTAGTCACTTACCCTGAATTAGGCGTGTTAAATATTATGGGATTAGCTACACCCCAAAGCGCTATTCTCTCAGCTGTAATTTTTAACGCTTTGATTATCGTAGCCTTGGTTCCTCTAGCCTTACGTGGGATTACCTATCGTCCCTTGGGAGCTAATATAATCTTGCGGCGCAATCTCTTGATCTACGGTTTAGGTGGTCTAATTGCTCCCTTTATCGGAATTAAGCTGATTGACATGCTTCTGGTTATGTTGAGGTTAAGTTAAAGGAACACGGTGCTGTTTTTATGGAAATACGATGCCCAAATAATCGTGGATATAGTTGGAAAGGGTGAGGATTAAATATGCTTAAAACAATGGGTAGGGCCTTAATGTTGTTACTTGTAATGACCTTGTTAACGGGTATCGCCTATCCTTTAGTCGTTACAGGACTATCGAAAGTTATCTTCCCAAAACAAGCTGATGGTTCTATAGCTTACAAGGGTGGTGTCCCTATAGGTTCTGTTCTAATCGGGCAAAACTTTAGCGATCCTCGTTATTTTTATAGTCGTCCCTCGGCAGCGGGTAAGGATGGCTATGATGCAACCAATTCAGGTGGTTCTAATTTAGGACCCACGAGCAAAGTCCTTATAGACTCCGTAACCAAGCAAGCGGAAAAGGTAAGAAAAGATAATGGATTATCTCCAACGACTCCCGTTCCTGGAGACTT
>PKWS01000233.1:5300-9960 GCA_003132105.1 Desulfosporosinus sp. | reverse complement strand
TTGAAAAATGATTTAAAAGGATATTTTGACCATTGAGTCCTATAATTTGGGTTATGCAAAGAGGCTACCTTTGCTTATGGCAGCAAAAGTAGCCTCTTTCACCACGAGACTTGCCCAGGGATATTCTACTTTTGTATGAAGAACGAATTTCATGACCTTATTGCGATATCAAAACAGAAGGGATTCTTATGATCTTATATCCTATGAGAAACTCCGCAATGATTAGGATTACTAAATACATCGTCGATTCAATGAATGATGGTCCGCCCTGCATTATATGAGCACCATATATCCACTGTGTTCCTGGTAGCCACAAGTAGTTCGGGAAGGTATATCCAGAGGCTATAATCATAGTAAACGCGCCTATTAATCCAATATACACATTTTTCACAACCAATGAAATAAGTAAAGTCATCCAGAAAGAAAAGCTTGTACCCAAAATCCAAAGTATTAGCATTGCAACTAAATCGGGTATATCCGATTTAGCAGAATTGCCTAGTGCTAAGGATAAAATTAACGAAACAATAAGTACCGTGAATACAAGGGTTACAGAAATTATAACATTCAAGATGAACATAGTTGTGTACACCTTGAACAAACTTACGCCTTTCAACCTCATATGTATAACTATGTATTTCCATATAGTCCATAGGCAATCAACTGCCACATACAAAAGAACCGAATTAATGCAAATCCAGATATACGGGGAAAAATAGGATATACCATTCTTCGAGTCATCTAAAGGGGTACCCAACAGTGGTATCCAAAACGGGGCTTCTTTTATAAATCTATTCATTGCAATGCCAAGCAAAATAATAAGTACTACGGGAAGCCGATAAGTTCTTCTTGCGATATAGTACCATATAGTCAAAATCATCTTCATCATTTATTGAGCCAAATCCTTTCGTGAAAAAAGGTAGTCTCCAACAAATATACCGGCACTCAAAGGTAATAAGAAAAATAGCAGAGAAGAGCTAGGAGCTACATGGTAATGCATATTCGCAAATAATGACATTCTTGTGAAAGGAGAGAACAGGAAAATCATACGTGATATGGGTTCTGTTGGAACTACATAGGATGTAGCCGATAGAATAACCATAGTAACTAAAAATACATAGGAAATAATTTCACTATTTAATAACAATTGAAAAACGTCTAATAATACCAAGGTAGAAGCAAACCCCAAGGAAAGCAAATTATATATCAATAATAAAGTTTGCATCCCATGGGCATTAAGTACACTTAAGACGGGGTCTTGGGTGGTAGGAAAAATTGACCCATGAATTACATATTTAATAATCATATACCCTAGCAGTAATAAAAAAACTGTCCCATAGGAAAAAGCATACGTACTCATTACTCTTGCCAACCAAAATGTTCGTCTCGTTCTTGCCCGCAGGAGAAAGGGTACAGCACTTCTCACGTACACTTTCCTCATAGCAATAAAAAATACGATTAACTGCAAAAACACAAGAGGCTGTACCATTCCGAATGTATAATAAATACCATTGGNNTTACCATTCTTTCAACGTTCCACATCACGAGTTCTATAAACATCACAATCTCCACCCCGTTCACTTACTTAACAAGCGATTCAATGGGAGTTTGAGTGAGTCTGCCATCCTCCAACGTATATATAGCATCACAGACTGCAGCCATTTCTTCTAAATAGTGGCCAACAATCACGATGCAGGTACCGCTTGACTTTAATTCCGAAATCCACCCGCGAAGTGCTGATATTCCCTTTTGATCCAGTCCATTGGTTGGTTCATCCATTAAAACAACACGTGGATTTTCCATCATGATAATCGCTAGACCCAAACGTTTTTTCATCCCCTGGGAATATTTTGAGACCGTGCGTTTATCGTCTGGCTTCAAACCTACTTTCATTATTAATTGTCGCAACTCAATAGTTGTCATTATATTTCGTATTTTAGCGATGACAATTAAGTTCTGTAGACCAGTTAAATCTGCCAACAGTCCAGGCGGATCAAACACCACCCCAATTCCCTGTGGGAGGGTCGATGTAGATAAAATTTTTTGCCCCAATAACTTTACAACACCATCGTTTACCGAAGTTAATCCACAAATTATTCGTAGCAACGTAGTCTTACCAGAGCCATTGGTGCCGATGATACCGACAATTTCGGACGTGCTCGCCTGCAAACTTACACCCTTGAGTATTTCATTTCCTTTGATTGACTTGTGAACACCGTTTAATTCTACCGCCCACATTCAGAACACCTCCGTTATTGATCATTTGAATTACTTAAAGCAAGTTTAAACTTGCTATATCTGCTCGGGCCAAGATACATAGTGATCCACGAAAGCAAAATTAATGGACTCCAATAAAAAATCGTTGGCCATATTGAATCCTTAAAGTTTAGAAATCCAGCTGACATTAGAAATGGAACCCAAAGCTTAAGACCTAGAAATTGAACGGCCACATTAAAAACCATGTAGAATATGAAAGGTGCAGCGAGTACCAAATATCTTTTTTTAAAAAATAACGAGGCGACCATTGTAATACTGCCAATTGAAATACAAACTAGTACACCTATTACTATTGCTATCAAAGAATATACAGCCGGATGTGCCCAGAACAGGCTACTTAAAACATGCGGTTGATAACTTGACGCGAATACACCAGAAAGCGGATCTATTCCAGGTGGAAGTGGAATAGTATCACTTATTTGTGGAGGAAATACCGCAGGCAATACCGCATCTTGTCTCCACAAGAGGGCCATGATCAAAGAGCATGACAACACCGCACAAGAAACACATGCAACGACAATGATATTGGCCAACCACTTCGAAAAAAAATATTTTTTCATACCGACACGCATCATAAGAGGTACTTCAAATCCATGGTTTAAATCATAAATAAGGGTGTCTCCAAATGGCAACGCAGCAAAAAGAGGCACTGCGATTCCCCAAATTGAGTTTAAATTCATTCCAAATACCTGTAGGAAAACGTACCATGCATTATACTCATGTGAGATGTGACTATATGGCAAGTCTCCTACTTGGATACCTATATAACCTGAGACGGCTATCAGTAGTCCAAGCGCAAATGCAATATAGGTCCACCTTCTGTGAAAGGCACGATACAATTCAGATCTTAACAACCCCATCACTCTCCTCTCTTAACCATTTTGATAAAAATTAATGAGGGGACAGGCCTGTCCCCTCATTAAAACGAAAATATAAAAGGCTTAGTACCACCCAGATCCAGATGCATAACCATTGGAATATAATGCGCCTGTACCTACATTAAAGCATTGTATTATTTTATAATAATTAATTTAATTCGCCACGTAATACGATTCACCTTTTTAATTCTATGAAACTACCGCCTATAGGGGGCTCGCCAACATTTTCTGTTTGAGTCCGATAAGAGTCAATATGTAAAGCTAAATCCAAACTTTCATAATATCGCACTATATGTAGTGCGATATTATGAAATTATACTAAAATAACACTACATATAGTTTTATGAGTCCGATAATTTGTGTGTTACGTAAAGTCCCCTCGTCCAAAATATCATTTTGGTGTTTGGTGCCTAGCTATTTCATTTTTAAGAGAATTTATATTGTTTAATATTTCGTCATCAGATTCAGTAAACTTTGCTGTAACATTTTTTTGAGAATATTTCTTTTCCAAAGCGTTTTTATAGTCTTGTAAATATTTCGGATCTCTATTGCTCGATTTTGCTAAAATAGCCTCTATTTCAGATTCTGATTTTGTCTCTTGAGATTTGATTTGTTGTTCGATCATTTGCCTGTAATCAGCAATTTCTTTAATTTCAACTGCTGTTTTAGGCTTTGATACAGTGGTTGTAGGTGTTCCCTTTTGCTGGTTACTTGTATTCGCTACATTTCCGCCACAACCGCCTAGAATAAGAACAGAAGCAAGGCTGATCAATAGAATCCAAGAGTTCAAATTAAAACATCCTTTACTTATTAAAAGCAAAGCTCCCTTATTACTTTACCATAAATTATTATTTGGCGAAAAATATATTCTCTAAGAGAGGCTGAACCGACCTACGTCCCTGGGGACCCACGCTTTGTGATAATGAACAGTTACAAAAAGAGTTTCCGGCGCCGTTTCTATTTCATCGTAGGTATGGTCAGGGTATACTGCCAGAACCATAGTTATGTGAGATGTACCGTAAAATACCGAATCACCCGGCTCTGGGGCCGTGCAGTTCCGGATCAACCTGCCAGTGTCGCTGAAGAACACCTTTTGGTTTTCTACCCGCCGAGCAAAATAAGATGTGGACGGGTTGTTGCCAGCGAAACCGGCGTAGTGATCTGGATGTTTTTTGTAATCTGCGGCCATCAGGTGGCCAATGTCAATGCCGGCCGCCTGATAACTCAGGCGCGGCACGTCGGTACAGACCAGGAGACCGAATTTCAGGAGTCGGCCGCCCGAGTAATCGTAAAGAATCCCCTGTAAATTCTTTGCAACCTGAATAACCCTTTCTTCTTGAGAGAGTCCCGTCGCGGCGGCTATCACTCCCGGCCGGGCCGGATGAAACGTATGAAAGGACCATACATAGAAGCCAGCGGTGGACAGAAGGATGACTAGAATGACCAGCCATCTGAAGCCACGGAACACACAAAACACCTCCCGTATATGGGGTTCTGTACACATATCG
>PKWS01000233.1:0-5172 GCA_003132105.1 Desulfosporosinus sp. | reverse complement strand
CGATATGTGCATAGAACCCCAAGTTTTGTTTGGGCCAAAGACACACTGAGCCTTTAGCTGAGTCTTGGTCAATTGTCCAGGACAATTCTATATCCATCATCTTCCCGGCAAACTTACCGGGTTCCCGTTCCTGGATCACAAAGACTTCCGCATCGTCTGGGTACTGTTCAAGTAGATCACGAAGTTCTTTAACTGTAATCGTGCTCTCCACCTTCCCTAATAAGTTTATAAAAAGCTTTTTCTAATTTCTAGTTTTCTAGATTTATTATTTTAAATGTTTGTTGCAATACTCATGAAGGGCTTCATCTACAATTTCATTGTACGTCATATTGTCACTTAGCGCTTTCACCATGTTTAATTTTCGATTAACTTCCTTTGTGAGTACAATCCCCTTGCTCACGGTAAACTCTTCTCCATTTTTGCTTGAAAAGCGTTTTGGTTTTCTGCAATCTTTTGAGTTTTCGTCAAAATCTAGATTTCTAGAATTATCGATTTTTTGTTTAGTCTGTAGTTTTTCTTTTGGCTGAAGCTTAGTAGTCTTCTCAAGACTCGACCAAATGCCCCCTGATCCAGTTGCTGTGGTCTTATTATTTTTCGCCATCTGCTAATACTTCCTTTGCAAGATTCATGTAGTCTTCGCTTGCTTTAGACTTCTCATTATAGAACGGAACCGGCATCATATTTTCTTGTGCGTACTCAACCTGACTATCAATGCGAATGATTGTATCAAAGATTTTGTAATCAAGAATTTTACTAGGAAGTCCCGCGTTCAAATCTTTTTTTCTTGCATCATACTTTGTTACGAGAATTCCCATGATCCCCAACTCAGAATTCAGATTATCCTGGACGCGATTTACTGTCGTCAATAAATGCTTAATCGCTTTCGAACTGAAAAAGCCAGGGGTCAACGGCACAATGAGTTTATCCGAGGCCACAAGTGCATTTAGCGACAGCAACCCTAGTGATGGGGGGCAATCGATCAGGATATAATCATAATCGTCTTGTACGAACTTTAAGACTTTAGCCAGTAGCCTTTCACGATTCATGGCATTCGCAAGCACGATCTCCGCATCAGATAGAAATATGTCCGAGGGGATCAAGTGTAAATTATCATATTGTGTTTCCATGATAATTCCTTCAACGAGATTTTTATGTAGTCGCTGCTCCTTTAATAATCGATAGATCGTACTATCTTCCTCTAACGATTCATCGTCTACCCCGAGTCCCAATGTTGAGTTTGCTTGCGGGTCCATGTCTACTACGAGCACTTTTTTTCCGAACTTAGTCAAGGTAGCTGCTAACGAGGTGACAGTCGTACTTTTTGCCACCCCACCTTTTTGATTGAAGACTGAAATTATCATTACGTTACTTCCTTTCGTGCTTAAACTATGTTTTTCTAGAAATATAGAAATCAATATTTACTTATTTATAAGTAATTCTAGATATATACTTGATTTCCTGCTTTTATAAAATATGTTCCGAAAAATTGGCTAACGAAACACCCCGGTATGAACCGGGGTGTGGGTTCCATTTTCAAGTTAAAGAAGTGTTAGCTCCACTTTTAGATTACTTGGACGAGGTCGAAAAATCCACTAAACCTCATGAACTTATAATGATATTGATCCCGGAATTTATAACGCACAAATGGTGGCAGTATTTTCTTCATAACCAATCCGGCTTGATACTAAAATCAGTCCTATTTTTTAATAAAAGTTATGTTATTGCAAGTGTTCCTTATCATTTAAGTGAACCACAAAAGAAAGAGAGAAACAATGTTATTAAAGCACAAAAAAGGCCGGCTTTTAAAGCCGGTCTTTTTTGTGCTTTAAGTATTAATTGGTATTCTTACCTTTAATTAACTCTAGTCCGAAGAATCCTTACTATTTTTTTATGGTTTTCACTGTATAATCTACACTATTTTTATGGGCAACAGATCTATGATAAGGGTGTACTTAGAGTAACAAGTTCCGAAGGGGGTAAACTATGCATGAAAAAAAGGTAATCCAACAGACGAGGAAGACAAAGGAGAATAAATCATGCTGAACCACTTATTAGAGGGGGTTATCTTAGGTGTTTCATTACTTGTCATTTTCGTGATCATAGAAAGGGTTAGGATTGCTACTGGTAAGGAAATACTAATCGATAAATTGTTAGCGTACCTAGAAAATGTTTATCAATTGACTGCCCCTAAGGCCAACAAAGAAATTGATTTGAGAGGATGCGATCTGCCAGACAAAGTACAGTTAATAGAACTTTACTTTCACGATACAAAAAACAAATAAGCTTTTTTACCAATAACTTCAGTAAGGGGGAAGATAAATGCCTGATATGATCTTAGGTGGCATCGTGGCCATCGGCCTTTTGGTCTATCTTGGTTATACTCTAATGAAAGCGGAGGAATTATAATGACGAGTAATGATCTTATTCAAATGTTAGTTTTCCTTGTTATAGTCATCGCTTTGGCCATTCCGCTTAGTCGGTATATGGCCAAGGTATACCAGGGTGAGAAGACCTTTATGGACAGGGTTATGGGACCACTGGAAAAATTTATTTACCGGCTATGCGGAATTGATGGCCAAAAAGAAATGAACTGGTGGGAATATGCTCTATCCCTTTTGGCCTTTAGTTTTGTTGGTCTGATTTCACTCTTCCTACTTCTATTGGTTCAAGGGCACTTGCCTCTGAACCCACAAGGGTTTGGAGGACTGAAATGGGATTTAGCCTGGAATACAGCGGCCAGTTTCACGACCAACACCAACTGGCAGGCGTATGCCGGTGAATCGACGATGAGTTACCTGAGCCAAATGGCCGGCTTGACGGTGCATAACTTCCTATCGGCAGCGGCTGGCATAGCTGTATTGGTTGCTTTTATTCGAGGCCTCAGCCGCCACCAAGCTAAATCAATCGGTAACTTCTGGTCAGATCTAACTCGTTCTACACTATGGATACTCTTACCTATGTCCCTGGTGGGGGCCTTGTTACTGGTTTCCCAAGGGGTGATTCAAAACTTTGCTCCCTATCTTACGGTGCATACCCTTCAAGGAACGAGTCAGACCTTAGCTATGGGGCCAGTAGCCTCGCAGGAAGCTATCAAAATGATTGGGACTAACGGTGGGGGATTCTTCAACGCCAACTCGGCTCATCCCTTCGAAAACCCTACCCCATTGAGTAATCTTCTGGAAATGTTATTTTTATTGCTTATCCCCGTTGCCTTAACCTTTACCTTTGGCAAGATGCTAAAGGATGCCAAACAGGGTAAGGTTATTTTTGGAGCAATGTTGTTTTTGTTGCTGTTAATGTTAGGCACAGCGTATAGTGCTGAGATAACGGGCAACCCATTGATCAGGCATATCGGCATAACTGGTTCGTCTGCAATGGAAGGAAAGGAAGTAAGGTTTGGAGTCGTCAACTCAGCCTTGTTTGCTACGATAACTACTGCGACATCCACGGGTGCAGTTAATGCTATGCATGATAGCCTGACACCTTTAGGCGGACTTCCGCCCATGCTTCAAATGATGTTTGGTGAAGTGGTGTTCGGGGGTGTCGGGTCAGGGTTATATGCTATGTTGCTGTTTGTGATTTTAACGGTGTTTATAATAGGTCTTATGGTCGGTCGAACGCCAGAGTACCTAGGTAAAAAGATACAGTCCTTTGAGATGAAGATGGCTATCCTAGCTGTGCTTATCCCTTCAGCCTGCATTTTATTAGGCAGTGCCTTAGCTGTGCTGATTCCGGCAGGTACCTCTTCTATCGCTAATCCCGGACCTCATGGCTTAAGTGAAATACTTTATGCTTTTTCTTCAGCGTCAGGTAATAACGGAAGTGCCTTTGCTGGGTTAAATGTCAACACAGTTTTTTACAACGTTGCACTTAGTTTATGTATGCTCATGGGCCGCTATGGCCCTATGATACTGGTTTTGGCCATTGCAGGAAGTATGGCTAGTAAGAAAGTAACCCCGGCAGGTGCGGGGACTTTTCAGACAACCGGAGGCTTATTTTCTGGTCTCTTGGTGGGAGTGGTTTTAATCGTGGGGGCCTTGACATTTTTCCCAGCGTTAGCTCTAGGGCCCATTGTTGAGAACCTATTAATGCAGGCTGGTAAGGCCTTTTAAGGAGGGGTGAGTAAACTATGAGTACAAGTAGTTCAAATATTAACGGTTCAATTGTTGCAAGGGCTACTAAAGAATCATTTGCAAAGTTAGATCCTCGGGTCTTGTGGATTAATCCGGTCATGTTAGTGGTAGAGATCTTAGCGGTATTGACCACTTACTTTACCATTAGAGATATCGCCTTGCATGCCAAAAGTCTGGGTTTTGACGGACAGATTGCAGCCTGGTTATGGATTACTGTTCTTTTTGCCAACTTCGCCGAAGCCTTAGCTGAGGGAAGAGGGAAGGCCCAGGCTGAATCCCTTCGGAAAACTAGGAGTGAAACAATCGCTAAAAAGTTGGTCGGAGAAAAAGTAGAAAACATTTCAGCTGCAAAACTGGTTAAGGGTGATATTGTACTTGTTGAGACAGGGGAACTTATCCCCGGCGATGGAGAAATCGTTGAGGGCATTGCTTCGGTCGATGAAAGTGCGGTCACGGGTGAATCTGCTCCGGTGATCCGAGAATCGGGCGGAGACCGCAATGCCGTCACTGGTGGCACTAAGGTGCTTTCAGATTGGATCAAGGTAAAGATCACCGCCAATCCGGGGGAAACTTTCTTGGACCGCATGATTAACCTAGTCGAAGGAGCTAAGCGCAGGAAAACGCCGAACGAAATAGCCTTAACCATTTTGTTAATTGGATTGACCATTGTCTTCTTACTAGCAGTTACGACATTAGAAGCTTATGCCATCTATTCTGGAACAATGGTATCGATCCCTGTGCTTGCTGCATTACTGGTTTGTTTAATCCCTACCACTATTGGAGGCCTGCTGAGTGCTATTGGGATAGCCGGGATGGATCGTCTATTAAAGCGTAATGTCTTAGCTATGTCCGGCAGGGCAGTAGAAGCAGCCGGGGATGTAGGCGTATTACTTTTAGATAAGACAGGAACCATTACCCTCGGAAATAGGATGGCCACAGAATTTATACCTGCTCCAGGCGTGTCACCGGAAAAGTTAGCTGATGCCGCCCAATTGTCATCGCTTGCGGACGAAACCCCAGAGGGCCGAAGTATTGTTAT
>PKWS01000399.1 GCA_003132105.1 Desulfosporosinus sp. | reverse complement strand
GACAGGGCAAGCCACATCAAGTAAGGTCTCACCGGTATTACGATGATATATCTGAGCGATGGGGACTGTACTCCTTGCCCCCTTTAACCCAACTTCGTCATTAAAACATATACCCTCCCGGAGCCGATTGGAATGCACTAAAGCAAATGCATCTAAATCGCAGAGCAGTAAATATTCGCTGTCTTCAATATTTTTGGCAATAAGCTCTCTGATTAATTCTACCGCACTTTTCCAGTCTTCATATTGTTCCAAGAGGGTCTCAAATTCTTTAGCAATCCTAGTTATCCTTTTAAATTCACGTTTTTCTTGAGCACTGCTCATTTTGTCAGTAGACTTTGGCATTACCTGTATTTCCTCCTTTGTTGTTCCTCCCGATATATCAGAAATGATTGAGTTAATAAATAATATTCAGAATGTTCTTATCATTAAGCACCAAAAGAATAACAAAGTCAACCACTTTTTGTTGCACCGCTACTAATTAATAGCAAAATGGGGTATACTACATTTGAAAGGTGTAGAAATGGTTACAAAAGAAGAAATAGAAAAAATGCTAAGGGAGTTTAAAGCTCTTATTAGACAGGATAGATGGACGTTTGTTGAGCGAAGGGTAAATCTACAGGGGTTGGCATCCTTAGGGCTGACAGTTCCCCAAGCTAAGGCGGAAATTATAGGGTTGAGTTATAGGCATTATGATCGTGGTCCGGAAGCGGATCGCGATAGGGACGGGGATTTCATTTGGGAATTTGTCAAACGTATAGGATCGCAGAAGGTATACATCAAACTAAAGATTGATACTCGCGGATGTGTATGCCTTAGTTTTCACCGTTCGGTTGGACCGACAACCTTGCCGTTTAAGGCATAGGGCATATATAGGAGGTTTCTATGTTGAAACACGTTTGCTACCAGTGCGCTTGCGAACAGGATGCGATAGTAATCAAACAACGGGAGACTTTCCAAGTTAAAGGTGACCCTATTAAAGTGGTGTCCGATGTATTAACCTGTTCAGTTTGTCATACAGAACTATTTAGCGAAGAACTTGATAGTAAGAACTTAGAGCGGGCATACGCGGAATATCGGAATAAGCACAACTATTTGTCACCAGTACAAATTAAAGAAATCAGGAGTCATTTTGGTTCGGGCCGGACAGTAGCTACTTTGTTGGGATGGAGTCAGGCCACACTGGTGCGCTACGAAGGGGGCGCCATCCCAGATGCCTCCCACCATGACCAACTATTGAGGCTGCACGATGAGCCAAACTATATTAAAGCGCTCATAGACCAAAGGGGCTACAAATTAAAGTAACGGGAACGGAGTAAGATTGAAGCTGCGTTCAATCTTACTGGTTTCGTGGACACGCCGGATCCCACGGAGTATTTAGGCACCGTTTTCCAACCGATCTACCGAGACGGAATCACGAATGTGGAGTTTGATTTTGAGAAGCTGACGGCACTTGTCCAATGCATCACCTGGCGGCAGGATTTATTTAAAAGCAAGCTGCAAAAGCTATTGTTTTACGCGGACTTTTTATGCTATAAACGATACGGGTACCAGATAACTGGACTCGCCTATATTCACCATCACTATGGGCCAGTCCCCGCTAATCATGACCTGGTCCAATGGGCTTTGGTTACTATGGGAGCAATTGACGTAAAACCCTCCGAGGGACCCTTTGGGGGAGAACTCATAATATCTCTTGGAGAACCTGACCGTAGTTTATTCAACGAAGAGGAAATCGAGGTCATTGATGCTGTTATTGATTACTTTAAGGACTTTACGGCCTCTAAAATTTCTGAATTCTCCCATGGTGAAGAAGGGTATAGTAAAACGGGCTTTAAGGACATTATTAGCTATTCCTATGCCAGTAATCTATTGCTAGATTAGAAAAGAATATGAGAGAGGAGAGGTTCAAGTGCCTTACGTAACTGTTAAAGGTATTAACATTTACTTTGAGAGTACGATCGGGAATTCATTGCCGATCGTTTTAGTACATGGTGCTGGAGGGTCTAGTCAGCTTTGGTCCGAACAATTGTCGATTTTTGAGAGCCAATACAACTCCTGGGCTATGGACTTACCTGGTCATGGAAAATCAGAAGGGAGCTTACTCTCCAGTATTAAGGATATGACGGAGTTCATTTATGACTTTATTGGGGCATTATCCTTAGAGAAATTCGTCCTGGTCGGGCATTCCATGGGTGGCGCCATTGCTCAGGAGTTTGTTCTGCAGTATTCGGAAAAATTGCGTGGTCTTATTTTAATTGCAACGGGCGCACGTCTAAAAGTAAGCCTGGAAATCTTAAGTACCCTCGCTGCAGGACAAATGCCCTTTAAGGATGTCAATCATTTGTATGGCTCATGTACACCAGACAATAAACGGGAAGAAGCAAGGCGGGAAATGAATGAGCTCTCCCCAGCTGTCTATTCGGCAGATTTTGAGGCCTGCAATAACTTCGATAGGGTACTAAGTGTAGAGAAAATCACAGTCCCTAGCTTGATTATTGTTGGAGACGAAGATGTCATGACTCCAGTGAAATATTCCCAGTTCTTAAGTAGAAATCTTCTCAATTCCCAGTTAAAAATCATCAAGGGTGCTGGGCATATGTGTATGGTAGAAAAACCAAATGAACTCACTGAAGAGATAGAGAACTTTATAGACGAATTGCGCTGAATAGATAAGGTGTGTACTTTACATACTAAACCCTATTAATGGAGCATTGTTTTGTATCATTTACATACAGGTTTAATCACCCCCCTGCGGATTGTATTAGCAATCTGGAGGTTTTTTTTGTGCCCAATTAGCTGTAAAGCACTCCGGTGCCCTTCCCGCCATCCCGACACCTTGCCATCCCG
>PKWS01000123.1:2797-12671 GCA_003132105.1 Desulfosporosinus sp. | reverse complement strand
ACTGGAAACGCTGCGGCGAATTCCCGATATATTCCGGTGGAGATCGGTTTAGATGATGGAACAAATGTAGAAATCAAAAGTGGTTTAAATGAAGGGCAAGAAGTCATTACCGGTACTCGTTCGTCAACGACAGCCAAAACTACTTCGGGATTTAGTCTCGGCGGGGGTGGCGGTAATCCCGCCAGGGCAATGGGCGGCAGCGGTGGCAACCGAGGAAACTAAGTTGAACTGCTTTGACGAATACGTCAGGAGGGGTGCTATTTGATAAATCTCAAAGGGATCAAAAAGATATATGCTAACGGTGATATTCAAGTCGCAGCTTTAGGTGGAGTGGACCTTCACGTAGGATCTAGCGAGTTTGTAGCTATTATGGGACCCTCTGGGTCCGGAAAATCTACAATGATGAACATTTTAGGATGCTTGGATACCCCGACGGAAGGCGAGTATTACCTCGACGGAACAGATGTGGCGAAAGCAAGTGGCGATGATTTAGCCGTGATACGTAATCGCAAGATCGGGTTCGTCTTTCAAGGATTTAATCTTCTTGCCCGAACGACGGCTGTGGAAAATGTAGAACTGCCCATGCTCTATGCAGGGATGGGAGGTAAAGAAAGACGGGCTCGCGCCATTACTGCCTTAGAATCCGTCGGCCTGGGCGATCGGATTCATCACCGTCCCAAAGAACTTTCTGGTGGGCAGCAACAGCGGGTAGCGATCGCACGCGCGCTTGTCACAAATCCTTCGATCATATTGGCTGATGAGCCCACCGGGAACCTAGACAGTCGGTCTAGCGAAGAGGTTATGGCAATCTTTCAGCGACTACATGCGTCAGGAAATACAATTATCATTGTGACGCACGAATCGGAAATTGCACAATTCACCGAACGGATTGTGCGTTTCCGCGACGGTCATATTGAAGCGGACGAAAAAGTAATAAATCCACGTATGGCCCAAGCACAGGTCCTTGAGAAAGGAGCAGCAAAGTGAACTTTTTTGAAAGTATCCGGGTCTCTCTCAGGGCTTTGCGAGCGAACAAACTGCGGTCGGCCTTAACGATGCTCGGTATGATTATCGGAGTTGCTGCTGTTATTGCCATGGTCGGAATCGGGAATGGGGCAACCGCTTCGATCACCTCCCAGATTCAGGGCTTGGGATCGAACCTTCTCACGATTAGCTCGGGGCAGTCGAACTCCGGAGGGGTTAAAGGGGGGGCTGGTAGCTTAACCACCCTAAGCATGACGGATGTTACTAAAATTCAGATTGGAACGGCTGTGAAAGCAGTAGCGCCGGTTGCGGGTTCAAATGCGCAAGTGGTCATGGGTTCGGGAAATACTTCAACAACTATTACTGGAACCACACAGGATTATCAATTAATTAAAAATGTCACATTAACTAGTGGGCGTTATATCACAAAACAGGACGTGGATAGCAACGCAAGAGTCGCTGTCCTCGGCCCGACAGTGGTTACAAACCTTTTGGGGGACGCGAATGCTTCAGTCATAGGGAAAGTTATTAAAATCAACAACGTTCCTTTTCAAGTTATTGGGGTAACAACGGCCACAGGGTCAACCGGGTTTCAGAGTAGTGATGATATGATTACCGCTCCGATCACAACCGTTCAAGCCCGCTTAATCGGGAAAAAGACGGTGCGTAGTATTCTGGTATCGGCTACTTCAGCGGACGTTATGCAAACGGCACAAGATGAGATTACGGCAGATCTGCATAAAGCCCATAAGATCCAGGCTGGCAAAACGGATGATTTCACNNGGAATCATGAATATTATGCTCGTTTCGGTCACAGAACGAACACGGGAGATCGGAATCCGGAAAGCGATCGGAGCTAAAGGCATGGATATTCTGTTGCAATTCCTTATCGAGGCGGTCGTGCTCAGCGTCTTGGGAGGAGGGATTGGCATCGCCCTCGGTTATGGAGGCTCAAGTCTTGCTGGGAAGGCCTTAAAGATGAGTACCAGTATTTCGATGACCTCCGTGTTGGTGGCGTTCTGCTTCTCGGCCGCAATCGGCATTATCTTCGGGGTTTTCCCAGCACGAAAGGCCGCTGCTATGGATCCGATAGACGCTTTAAGGTATGAGTAACTTGAATCTAAAGTTTTCTGTCTGTGATTTTATTATTTTGAAAATCTCATAGATTTTAATTGTTATTTTTAAAGTTAGAAGGGAGAAATCGTACGTGGGAAAAAAGAAACAGACACGAACAGTTTTGGGTGTACTGATGATAGTGTTTCTGCTGATTGGAATGATTCCAGGGGTTGCTTCAGCGGACACAACTTGGCTTGCATGGCTCAATTTTGCGACCAGCGCAGACTCCACCCTGATTGCCGGAGAAGCAAGTAATGTAAATGTTCAACTTTGGGATAATAATTCCGATCTTTTTACGGGATCTGTGGCTAGCGCAACCATCACAGACGCTAAGGGGGTTGGAAAGTTATTTCCGATTGATGGGTCAGGTGGAAATTATACAATTTCCAATGTGACGTTAGACACCGCTGGGGATTATCAGTTATTGATACGCCAAGGAGTGTTGGGCACAACAGCCATAGCCGTAGGGACTCTTACAGTGCTGAATGCAACGACGATCATTACAGACTCTCTTGTGATCAACACAAATAAAACCATAAGAGTCAAGGTGACTGATTCCGCTGGGAATCCATTGGGCCGTAAATCTGGAACTGTAGACGGAACGTTAGTTGGGGCATCGAACGTACCATATACAACGCTTAGTGATGGAACGTTTACGTTCGCTATGACACCCTCCTTATATGGAACGGTCAACATAATCTTCGCGGGACATGTGATCGGTTCGATCCCGGTTCTTCCCGCCTACACCCAAAGTGCTCGTATAGGAGGGACTGCGGAGGATAATGTTGCTCTCTCAGTCGAGATTGCACAAAGTGGTTGGACGATGGGGACCCCTAACGTAATCTTGTCACGTGATGATCAATTTTCGGATGCTCTCGCCGCGGCTCCACTTTCTAAAAAGCTCGATGCGCCGATTCTGATGACTGATTCTGCGAAATTAGACGATCGGACGTTGGCAGAGATTCGTACTCTAGGCGCTAAGAACGTAACCATCGTTGGTGGGACAGTGGCCATTTCCCAAGCTATACAGGATAGTTTGGGCAGTAATGGGCTCACGATTACAAGGATTGCAGGTCAACAGGGATATGATACGGCTGCTCAGATTTCCGCTAGTGTGGGGATTGATCCCACCCATACCGTTTATCTCGCCAATGCCTATGCCATTCCAGATGCTATCGCGATCAGTGCTTTTGCTGCTGAGCAAGGAAGTCCGATTTTGCTCACGGATAGGGATCAATTACCAGCTTCTACGCTTCAAGCCTTGACAGATCTCAAGGTGAGTAATATCGTCTTGCTTGGAGGGACAGCAGTTATTGGCACTTCCGTTGAAAATGATTTGAGTTCTAAGTATTCAGTCAAACGTTGGGGCGGCTTTGACCGCTATGATACCCAAAGTATCATCTTTCAAAATCTTTTTAGCACACAAACTCCCCAGTCCCCGCTGTACTTTACATCAGCGCTGGTTCGTCAAGATGATGTGACTTCGGGNNATGCTTCCGCAGAATAACCTCCCATCTAGTTTGAATTACTTCTTGTTATACAATAAAGGGTATATTTCTAAGTCTTCAGTTGTGGGCAATAACAGTGCTGTTTCACGGGACTTAGAGCAACAGCTTCAACAAATGCTGAGTCGTTAACCTTCAAACACTCAGATATCACTCTTTTTATTGTGAAGCGAAGTAGGGAATTTGGCTATTAGGCTAAATTCCCTACTTTTTCTATTCCCTTTTGTAAATATTTAGATTTTTTTGTCAGCGTGGTGGCGAAAGTGTATACTTAATAAAGCAATATTTGGTTTTGACATAAAAACGAAAATTATTTCTGAAAGATTCAAAGGGAGAGGAGGTATTTTCGAAGAATGCTCAACGTCAGTGAATTGGTTGAAGAATTTAACTTCAAAATTGTAGCCGGGCAAGAGGGGCTAGGAAATAAAATTGAAGATTACAGCATTAAACGCCCGAGTGCAGAATTGGTTGGCTATTTAACTTATTTAACCCCAAAGCGAATTCAGATCTATGGCAGAACCGAGTTAGGACTGATTCAACAAATGGAAGCGCCCGCGCGGCGTGTCAATATCGCTAATGTCATGGTTAAAGAAGTTCCCTGTATTATTGTGACCCGTGGATTACCAGTGCCAGTGGAATTGATTGATTTGGCCAATGAGAGGCAGATTCCTCTGTTAACCACCGATCGCTCGACGACCCGATTATTTTATTTACTCATTCGCTATCTCACAAATCATTTAGCACCGAGCACACTTCTTCATGGCGGATTGGTGGATGTCTATGGGGTAGGTGTTTTAATTACCGGTGAAAGTGGAATCGGTAAAAGTGAGGTTGCTTTAGAATTGATTAAAAACGGTCATCTCTTGGTTGCAGATGATGCAGTAGAAGTTCGTCGCATCGATGAAGAACACATTAGGGGGAGGGCTCCTGAGCGAATCAAGCATTTACTGGAGGTCCGCGGTCTGGGAATACTTGATGTCACAACCTTGTTTGGAGAGAGTGCAGTGCGGGATGAGAAAGACATTCACTTGATTGTACACCTAGAAGAATGGCAAGAAGGAAAGGAATATGATCGTTTAGGGATAGACCCTCCGGCAACCACGGAAATTTTAGGAATTGATCTTCCTAAGATTATCGTGCCTGTGCGTCCTGGGCGAACAATTGCTTCCATCATTGAAGTAGCTGTCATGCAGAACAGGTTGAGGCACGAAAAGAAGCGACCCTTCCTTAATTTATAAGTAGAAAAATAAAAGGAGTTTGATGTCATGTTTAAAAAAGCCTTTCAAGTACTTCAGCAAATCGGTCGAGCATTAATGACACCCGTTGCCGTTCTACCAGCCGCAGGCTTGTTGCTACGCTTCGGTAGTTCGGATTTGCTGAATATGCCGGTGGTTAAGTCGGCGGGCGGAGTCATCTTTGACAATCTTCCAATGGTCTTTGCAGTCGGTGTAGCAATAGGATTGGCAGAAGGGGAAGGTGTTGCTGGGTTAGCTGCGGTCATTGGTTATCTGATCTTAACTAAGACCCTAGACAACATGGGAACATCGTTTCATTTAGCGCTTCCGTACCCAGGTGCGATTCATTTAATCGATATGGGTGTATTTGGCGGTATTATAATAGGACTTGTGGCCGCTCTGTTGTACAAACGATTTCATAACATCAAGTTACACCCTGTGCTTGGATTTTTTGCAGGAAAACGGTTTGTACCAATTATTACTGCCGTAGTCGCAGTAATACTTGGCGTGGTGTTTTCCTATGTTTGGCCGCCTGTTCAACAAGGAATTGATGCAGCCAGTAATTGGGTCATGAACGCAGGGTCTGGTCCGTTCTTTTTCGGATTTATCCAGCGCCTGTTGATACCCTTTGGACTCCATCACATCTTCCAAACCCCATTTTACTTTACGATGGGAAGCTTTATGGATAATACAACTGGGCATGTGGTTCATGGAGAGATGGCTCGTTATTTTGCAGGAGACAAAACCGCAGGACGCTTTATGGCAGGTCTGTTCCCGTACATGATCTTTGGCCTACCGGCAGCAGCGTTAGCGATGATTCATGAAGCTAGGCCTGAGCGACGAAAGGTGATATCTGGGTTGTTGATTTCGGCGGCTCTGACCTCCATGTTAACGGGAATTACCGAACCGATAGAGTTCGCCTTCTTGTTCGTTGCGCCTCCCTTATTTCTCGTTCATGCCGTATTAGCAGGCTTTTCCTTCACTGTGATGGATCTACTCCATGTTCGAGCTGGATATACCTTCTCTGGTGGAGGAATTGACTATGTGTTAAATTACGGGCTCTCAACTAATGGGTGGGTAATTATCCCCTTTGGCTTGTTGTTGGGCGTACTTTACTACTTTCTTTTTCGGTTCGCGATTAGAAAATGGAATCTCAAGACGCCTGGTCGTGAATCAGATGAAGAACTAGAAGAACTCCAAACGCACACTCAGACTATTTCTGCAGGGAGTAGGGCGTCGAGTATTCTTAAAGCGTTTGGAGGAAAGGACAACTTAACCGCCCTTGATGCCTGTATTACCCGTCTTCGGATCACGGTGAAGGATCCAAAACTGGTCAGTAAAGGGGCGCTCAAAGAGTTAGGTGCTTCCGGGGTCTTAGAAGTGGGACAAAATTTCCAGGCAATTTTCGGAACCCAATCTGACTCCTTAAAGGAAGAAATAAAAGAAATTATACGTTCAGGCGTCACAGATGCTCCAGATGTTGCGGAGGTTACAGGAAACATAGGCAAGAGGCTTCCTGAGACACCAAAAGCAGAACCTGTGTCTCCCAAGATCTCTAAAGGCAAAGCTTTATCCATCATGGCACCCCTGTCTGGGGAAATTATAGACCTGACCGAAGTACCTGATCCAGTTTTTGCGGAGAAGATGATGGGAGACGGATTTGCCATTAAGCCTTCCGGAGGTCTTGTGTTATCTCCAGTCAAAGGAACCGTGCATAATACGTTCCCAACGAAACATGCGTTAGGGTTAGTGAGCGAGGACGGCCTGGAAATACTCATTCATGTCGGGCTAGATACCGTGAATCTAAAGGGCCAAGGATTTGAACTGGTGGTAACGGAAGGAGACTTGGTTGACGTAGGAACTCCGCTATTAAAGGTGGATTTACCCTATATTGAGGCAAATGCTAAGTCCTCCATCACCCCGATTGTGTTTACCAATTTACAAGGCCAAACTTTGGAACTGAAAAAGGGACTGGCTGTGGCAGGGGAAACCTTGGTTTGTGTTGTTCAACCTAGTAAGCTATGATCAAAGATAAGTCTTTATATTAGAGTATGGAGAGGATGTAATAAACATGGAAAAATCATTCAAAATCAAAAGCCCTTCAGGATTACACGCTAGGCCAGCAGCGATGCTCGTACAAAAGGCAAGTTCGTTTCCCTGTGACATTTTCTTGGCTAAAGGGGCAAAAAAGGTTAACGCTAAAAGTATCATGAGCTTACTCGCGTTAGGTATTGAAGCTAATGAAGAAGTCATTGTCATAACCCAAGGTGAAGAGGAAGCTGAAGCTATGCAAGCGATTGGCGAACTTTTGGAAGCCTAAGTCATAAAGGGGTGGTAGAGATGGAATACACTGGAATTAGCGCAGCTTCAGGCTATGCCTTGGGGCCAGCCTTCCTGCTTCAGGACCAACAAATCAAAGTTGCAAAATCCGAGGTTCCTAAAGAACAGCTGAACTCTGAAATACAACGCTTTGAAGAAGCATTGGGGAAGGCTGCCCAGGAACTTGAGGGTATCAAGGAAAGAACCCGACAAACAATCGGTCCTGAAGAAGCAGAGATTTTTTCGGCGCATATCATGGTGCTGCAAGATCCTGAATATAGTGGAGCGATTAAGGAAATGATCCGTTCGGAAGAGCGGAATGCGGAATGGGCGGTACAGGTTGTAACGGATAATTTCCTCGAGCTTTTTGCAAGCATGGATAATGCCTATATTCGGGAACGGGCGGCCGATTTAAGGGATGTTTCCAACCGGCTGCTTCGGCATTTACTGGGAATAAGTACCCAGTCTTTAACTGAAATCACAGAAAAGGTGATTTTATTTGCCTATGATTTAACCCCTTCGGATACAGCCCAGTTAGACAGGGACAAGGTGGTCGGCTTTGTGACCAATATCGGAGGGAGAACGTCCCACTCGGCAATCATGGCTCGTTCGATGGAGATTCCTGCTGTTGTGGGTATGCAGGGTATGGTTGAGAAAATTAAGGCCGGAGATTTCGTTATTGTCGACGGAAGCGAAGGAAAAGTTTTTGTTAATCCTGCTGAAGATTTGATCCATTTATACAAGGAGAAACAGATTAGTTATGAAGTACAGCGGCTAGAGCTTAAAAAGCTAGTTTCTCAACGGTCCATCACTTCGGATGGGCATAAGGTTGAACTTGTAGCTAACATTGGGAATCCCCAGGATGCCTTGGTAGCCGTTACTAATGGTGCCGAAGGGATTGGACTGTACCGAACCGAGTTTTTGTATATGGGCAGACAAGAGCTCCCTTCAGAAGAAGAGCAATTTGAAGCTTATAAAGCGGTGACAGTGATGTTTGGTAAAGAACATCCTGTGGTCATTCGCTCACTGGATATTGGCGGAGACAAAGCGCTTCCTTATCTTGACATGCCTAAGGAAATGAATCCCTTTCTGGGCTACCGGGCCATCCGGCTCTGTCTCGACCGGACAGACATCTTCCGAACGCAGCTTAGAGCGATTTTGCGAGCCAGCGCTTATGGGAATATTAAGCTGATGTACCCTATGATTGCCACACTTGAAGAACTCAGAGGGGCAAATAAAGTGCTGGAAGTGGTTAAGCAAGAACTGCTTGCCGAAGAGATTGACTTTAACAAAGACATGGAAGTCGGAATTATGGTTGAGATACCGGCTGTGGCGGTTATGGCTGACCGTTTTGCCAAGGAAGTTGATTTCTTTAGCATTGGAACCAATGACTTGATTCAGTACACCATGGCTGCCGACCGTACAAATGAAACGGTTTCTTATCTGTATCAGCCCTTAAATTTGGCTGTGTTGAGGTTGATTGGGGGCGTGATTGAAGCTGCTCATAAGGAAGGGAAACGGGTGGCTATGTGCGGAGAGATGGCTGGGGATTTAACCGCACTCCCGATATTACTCGGTCTGGGTCTCGATGAATTTAGCATGAGTGCCAGCTCGGTTTTACCTGCACGCGCCTTGGTGCGTCAACTGTCGTGGGAAAAAGCACGAACAATTGCTGAGGCCGTTTTGAAGATGGATAATCCTCTGGAAATAGAGAGCTTTGTGAAGCAAGAAATGCAGCGGATTACATAAGTTCTTGAACCTGTCACGGAATGTGACAGGCTTTTTATTTTACCAGTCAGAAAATATATGTTTCGGGTGGGTCCCTTCTCGCCATCCGACACCTTACCATCCCGACANNACCTCGAACGTCCTGTTCGAGTCATGGCCGGCGCATCAGTGCAACTAAGGTGGCTAGTGCGTAGGTACAATGAGGGTTCTTGATTCAAATTTTAATAAATAAAATAATTTCTATAAATACTAAGATAAAGAAGGAAACTATCTAGACAATGACGAAGTAATAGTTTATGTTTGGACTGGTTAACCATACCAATACGTGCATAGAATAGAGAGGGTATTGGGAAGGAGGGTTTAGATGGATCTGGACCGTAAAAGTGGTATACCCTATTACATTCAGCTTAAAGAGCAGATTCGGCGGCGAATTACCCAGGGAACTTGGACAGCAGGGACGAAACTTCCGACAGAACGGGAGTTGGCTGAAAGTTTAGCTGTCAGCCGAAATACTGTGAGTCAAGCCTATAAGGAGCTTGAGAGTGAAGGGATTTTGAGTTCGGCTCGAGGGAGAGGAACTTTTGTTGCGGATACGTTGCTGATTATGCAGCAGGAAGGTCGTAAAGAGAAGGTCTTACGTATCGTTGATGTGGCCATGGAAGAAGCGGTTGGGCTCGGGTTTTCCATCGATGATTTTGTCTCCTTCGTGCATGTGCGCGGAATGGAAAAAAAGGATCTCCTTTCCCGAATGAAAGTGGCCTTTGTTGTAAGTAACCTTGAGCAACTCTCAGACGTCAATTGGAATTTGGGTCTTGGGGTGAGTCTCCTGCCGTTTTTGCTCTCCGAACTTCGGGAATCCCCCCGAACGCAGGAACGTTTGGCTGGAATGGATATGGCTGTCACAGGAGTGACCCACCTGGCCGAAGTCAAAACTCTCTTAGATAAACTTCACATTCCCATTCTCGGAATTTCTTCACAGCCTAAACT
>PKWS01000123.1:0-2784 GCA_003132105.1 Desulfosporosinus sp. | reverse complement strand
TAAAACAAGCTGGTTTGCATCCGAAGGTTAAAACGCTAATTCAGCCCAGTGAGGACAGTTTACGTGAGGAACTGCCAAAATGTGGGGCCGTGATCCTAGCGCCAAAGCTTCGACTTCGGGTTGAAAAAGTGCTTCCGGAAAACATGGAATGTATTGAGTTTCGCTTTGAACCGGATGCAGGGAGCCTCAATTTACTCCGAGGCGCCTTGCTTGAAATAAAGGGGGGGAAGATTTGAAGAAGCAGCGCGTGATCGGCATGTTTGACTCCGGGGTTGGTGGGCTGACCGTAATGAAAGAGATTCTGGAGCAACTTCTGGATGTCCGAATTGTTTATTATGGAGATACCGCTCGGGTTCCGTATGGAAACCGTTCCCGTGAAGAGCTCATCCGTTTCGGGGAAGAGAGTGTCACGTTTCTGATTGGACAAGGTGCAGAGGTGATTGTCGTAGCCTGTAATACTAGTTCGGCAACCGCGCTTCCTGTTCTACGGGAACGGTTTGACATCCCGATGATCGGAATGGTAGAACCAGGGGCCCGTTTGGCAGTTGAAAAAACAATAGCGGGCAGGATTGGGCTGATTGCCACGGAAACCACGGTGCGTAGCAAGGCTTATTCGTCCGAGGTGAGCCGAGCGTTGGCTAAAGGGAGCGTACCTGAAGACTTGGAACTTCGTGAGGCTTGGCAGCAAGGAGAACAGGCCATTGCTTTAGTCAAAGCTCAGGGTTGTCCTCTTTTTGTTCCTTTGATTGAGGCCGGGCTGGCTAACTCTGCAGAAGCCCGAGGGATTGCCCGAACGTATCTGGCTCCACTACAGGCGGCCGGTGTGGATACTCTTATCTTGGGGTGTACGCATTTCCCCTTCCTTGAACCAGTCATTCGGGAGATATTAGGGGAAGATGTTTTGATCATCGACCCGGCTTTGGCTGTTGTAGAAGAGCTTAGAACATTGCTTCAGCATATGGACGGAGGTGGGCGATTGGGACTTGTTGTTCCACCTTCTGCTTCGGTTCTGGGGAAAAATCATTGGCGAGCCCGCTATTTTGTGAGTGGGGATCCGGGGCTTTTTCGGCAAGTCGGGAATACGCTCCTCCAAGAACCTATCGACCTGGTGGAACAGGTAATACCAGCGGAGTGAATTAAAGCGACCAGGAGGAATTATTGTGGAACAAAAGACCTTGGTCTTAGGGGTTATCGGTTCAGATGTTCATGCTGTAGGGAACCGGATTTTGGATTATGCGTTCACTCAAGCTGGCTTTAAAGTGATTAATATTGGGGTACTCGCAACTCAGGAGGAATTCATTCATGCGGCTATCGAAACGAATGCTGATGTTTTGTTGGTTTCGTCCTTGTATGGACACGGGGAGATGGATTGTCGGGGTTTGCGTGAGAAATGTCAGGAAACCGGAATTGGCAACATCCTAATGTATGTCGGCGGTAACTTGGTGGTTGGAAAGCAGGACTTTGAGTCTGTGAGAGAACGGTTTCTGGCGATGGGTTTTGACCGAGTTTATCCACCCGGCACGATGCCAGAGTCGCCGATTGCCGATTTGCGTAAGGATCTAGGGATTACGGAAAACTAAAGGGGGAACGGACCTTGCAAGCAGTCCTTCTCATCGATTTTGGCAGTACCTACACCAAGTTGACGATTGTAGATCTTGACTGTGAGGAGATCGTGGGGACGGCCCGAGCGGGTACGTCTATCGAAACGAACATAATGGATGGGTTAAAGGCGGCATTGGGGCAGATTCCTGAACCAGCGGGAGGATGGAATTTTGTCCGTAAGCTCGCCTGTAGCAGCGCGGCTGGTGGGTTGAAGATGATCGCCAGCGGTTTGGTTAAAGAGCTGACAGCAGAGGCGGCAAGACGGGCGGCCCTGGGAGCAGGTGCAAGAGTGCTCCAAGTCTTTAGCTATGAGCTGACCACACAGGATCTTGAGAAGATCGCAGCATCAAAACCAGATATTCTCTTGTTAGCGGGAGGAACGGACGGCGGAAATAAGGAAATTATAATAAAAAATGCGGAAATGCTTTGTGCGCTTCCGATGAGCCTTCCGGTCGTTATTGCGGGCAACAAAGTGGCGTCTGCCCAGGCCGAGGAAATCTTGAAAAAACGGCATACTCCCGTGGTTGTTGCTGACAATGTGATGCCCGAACTCGGCGTCTTGTCGGTGGAATCTGCTCGTATGGCCATTCGGGACGTGTTTTTATCTCACATTATCAAAGCCAAGGGATTAGACAAGGCTGAGGAGTTTCTGGAGCGGATCATGATGCCAACCCCAGCAGCGGTGCTTTCGGCGGCAGAACTTCTGGCGAACGGACATGGTTCCGAACGGGGAATGGGTGAGCTGATGATCGTGGATGTCGGTGGGGCTACGACGGACGTGCATTCCATAGCTAAAGGTGACCCGAGTAAACCCAGCGTCATGCTTAAAGGCTTGCCAGAACCTTATGCGAAACGGACGGTCGAGGGTGATTTGGGGATGCGTTACAGTTCGGAAGCTTTAGTGGAAGCGTCCGGACGACGATTGTTGGATTATCTTGGCTGGACAGAAGATAAAGTCGCGTGTCAACTGGGCTTATGTAAAGAAGATCCTTGGCGAATCCCCCAAACGGAGGAGGAAGCCAAGTTCGATGTGGCTATGGGCCGAATGGCCGTGGGTTTAGCAGTGGATCGCCATGTGGGAACGGTTGAGGTGGTTTATACCCCGTTTGGTGCGACCTATGTACAGCATGGGAAGGATTTAACACAGCTGCCGGTCGTAATCGGGACGGGAGGAGTCCTTCT
>PKWS01000294.1:2233-4702 GCA_003132105.1 Desulfosporosinus sp. | reverse complement strand
TCCCAATGCGGATTTTCCCTGCCGTTCACTATTCCATGGGTGGAGTCTGGGTTGATTACGATCAGATGACAAATATTCCAGGACTTTTTGCTGCTGGAGAATGTGAATACCAATACCATGGTGCAAACCGTCTTGGAGCAAACTCTTTGCTTTCGGCAATCTATGGGGGAATGGTCGCTGGACCCAAAGCGATGGAGTACATTAAGAAAAACAAGCTTCAAACTCCAAGCGATAATGAGCCAGCCTTTATAAAAGAGAAGAAACTTCAAGACGAGAATTGGACGAAGATTCTGGCGATGAAAGGGACAGAAAACCCCTATTTACTCCACAAAGAACTAGGCGATATTATGACTTTGAATGTGACCGTCGTACGCTACAATGCTAAACTGGAGGAAACCGATGTTGTACTTCAGGAGCTTATGAAACGCTGGCATAATATTGGCAGAAGCGATAACGTTGAATGGGGAACCCAGGAAGGAACGTTCATCCGTCAGTTGTGGAACATGTTGGAACTGGCAAGAGTCATTACCTTGGGAGCCCTACGCCGCAANNCGTGATGATGAGAATTTCTTAAAAACGACCATTGCCGATTGGACCCCCAGCGGTCCAGAGCTCAGTTATGAAGCCGTTGACGTATCCTTGATTCCACCACGTCAGCGCCATTATTGATAGAGAGTAGGAGGTGAATATAAGATGGCTGAACAAAAAACAATACGCTTTAAAATTCGTCGTCAAGACGGGCCTGATAAGCCAAGTCGTTGGGAAGAATTTGATATTCCCTATCGAGAAAAATTGAATGTTATTTCTTGCTTAATGGAGATTCAGAAAAACCCGGTAACCGTTTCAGGTAAGAAAACGACCCCCGTGGTTTGGGAATGCAACTGTCTAGAGGAAGTTTGCGGAGCTTGTACTATGAATATTAATGGACAAGGGAAACAAGCTTGCTCTGCTCTAATAGACAAACTGGCGCAGCCGATTGTACTTGAACCTCTGACGAAATTCCCGTTAGTACGGGATCTCATGGTTGACAGGCAAATCATGTTCGAACACCTGAAAACTGTCCATGCTTGGATTCCAATTGATGGGACTTATAATTTGGGATCTGGGCCACGTATGCCAGAAGTGAAGCGCCAGTGGGCCTACGAATTGTCAAAGTGTATGACCTGCGGATGCTGTATGGAAGCTTGCCCACAAGTGAATTCGCGCTCCAAATTTATTGGACCCGCTGCCATATCTCAAGTTCGCCTCTTTAATGCCCATCCGACCGGAGAAATGAACAAACACGAACGGCTGGCACCTTTACTCGATGAAGGTGGGATTGCTGACTGTGGTAATGCACAAAACTGTGTACGGGCCTGTCCAAAGGACATTCCTTTGACAACAAGCCTGGCAGATTTAAATCGTGAAACCAACAAATTTGCTCTGGATCGTTGGCTCCGAAAATAACGACAGCAGAAGAAGAAAACTAATTTTGAAAGGGTGATTAGTTTATATGGGAACACTAAGAGAAGATTCGTTAGCACTTCATCGCGACAATGTAGGGAAACTGGAAGTTCACAGCAAAGTTCTGGTCCGTAACAGTCGAGATTTATCATTGGCTTACTCTCCAGGAGTGGCTGAACCTTGTTTGGATATTGCGAAAGATAAAGACTTAGCTTATGTCTATACCAACAAGGGCAATTTTGTCGCCATAGTCTCCAATGGGACTGCTGTTCTGGGCCTTGGAAACATCGGAGCACTTGCGGCTATGCCTGTGATGGAAGGGAAATCCGTACTCTTCAAGACATTTGCAGGAGTGGATGCCTTCCCGATTTGTTTAGACACGGAAGATATTGAAAAAATAATCCAGACGGTAAAGTTAATGGAACCAACCTTTGGTGGAATCAACTTGGAAGACATCTCTGCACCGGCTTGTTTCGAAATTGAAGAGCGTCTGAAAAAAGAAATGAACATTCCTGTTTTCCATGATGATCAACACGGCACAGCTATTGTTGTCATGGCTGGAATGATTAATGCACTTAAAGTGGTTGGGAAAGACTTAGGTAGCATTCGTGTTGTCACTAACGGTGCAGGTGCTGCCGGTGTGGCGATTATTAAATTACTCATGAGTATGGGCGTTAAAGACGTGATTATGTGTGATACCAAGGGAGCGATCTACACAGGACGTCCTGTAGGTATGAACAAATCAAAAGACGCAATTGCCAAAGTCACCAATCCTCAGATGTTGATTGGTTCTCTTGCAGATGCCATGGTTGGTGCAGATGTTTTCATCGGTGTTTCAGCAGCCAATATGGTCACTCCAAAGATGGTCAAAACCATGGCTAAAGATCCGATTATCTTTGCTATGGCAAACCCTGTTCCGGAAATTATGCCCGAACTTGCCAAAGAGGCTGGAGCAAAAGTTGTCGGAACCGGACGTTCGGATTTTCCAAACCAAGTTAATAACGTTACTGCTTTTCCCGGTATTTT
>PKWS01000294.1:1004-2228 GCA_003132105.1 Desulfosporosinus sp. | reverse complement strand
GAGCTTAATGCGGACTACGTCATCCCGATGGCTTTCGATCCTCGCGTTGCTCCGGCTGTTGCCGCTGCAGTTGCCCAAGCTGCTATGGACAGTGGGGTAGCTCGGATAACTGTAGACCCTAAAGAGATTTCCAAAAAAGTATGGGCGATTCGACCAGAATAGTTTTTTAGGTGTGTAGTATTTGACATTCACATCTAAGTAGAATATTGACTGCCAGAACGTTCTTTACTTCTGGCTTTTTTTAGGTTTAAAAATATATCCATGTTATTATAATAAAGAGGGCTTAACGATTGATTTGTGGGATTCATCAAAAAGAGGAGGCCTATACATGACAAATGTAAGAGAACTTTACGTATGTAGTATTTGCGGAAATGTTGTTGAGGTTGTCAATCCAGGGGCACCAGCGTTAGTTTGTTGTAACCAACCTATGGAGAAACTGGAAGCGGGAGTCAAAGATGCAAGCTTGGAAAAACATGTTCCTATCATAGAAACGGTTTCTGGGGGAATTAAAGTAAAAGTGGGCAGTGTTGCCCACCCTATGGAAGAAAAACATTTTATTCGATTCATTGAAGTTTTGACGAAAAATCAAGTGCTTAGAGCTGAGCTCGCTCCGAACGACACACCGGAGGCGTTGTTTATGGTTAATGCGGCCGAAGTTATAGAAGTTAGAGAGTTTTGCACAATACATGGTCTTTGGAAAGCACCTCAGTAATCTCATACTTAAGAAGAGATAGGCAGGATTTAAATGTCCTGCCTATCTCTATCTATTAAAAAGGGTTACAAACTAACGAAGAATAATTAGTAAGTTGTCACACTTGAAAAAACTCATTGCTTATAAGCATAATAAGAAGGACCGAGGCGCAGCCACGGTCCTTCTTATTATGCTGAAATTATTTATTTTTTCTTTATGGTTTAGACTTCTATATTTACACTGTTTTAATGGGCTTTAGATATATAATTAGCTTGCACTCCAAGTAGAAATTCTCAAGAAGGGTAAGCTAGGATAAGATGAGTTTCAGCTAATTTCGTTAGCATTATGAAAGGGGATCAACATGTTTCATCTTAAAAACATCATCATTGGCAAACCGCTGCATAATTCATCACTTGTCCATGAGAAATTGACTAAAATAAAAGCATTAGCGGTGTATTCCTCAGATGCACTATCTTCTGTTGCCTATGCTACGGAAGAAATACTCTGGGTCTTAGCACCGATAGGGGCTTTTG
>PKWS01000294.1:620-989 GCA_003132105.1 Desulfosporosinus sp. | reverse complement strand
GAGCCTATATAGTTGCAAAAGATAACTTGGGACAGATACCTGGGTTAGTGGCTGGGTCTTCTCTCGTGATTGACTATATACTGACGGTCGCAGTGAGTATTGCTGCAGGTGTAGCCGCTATTACTTCGGCGTTCCCCAATCTTCTCCCTCATACGGTAGCTTTATGTTTGTTTTTCGTTTTGGTGTTAATGGTTNNTAAATCTTAGTATCATAGAAAGGGTTAGAAGGGCTACTGGAAAGGAAATGCTTATTGATAAAATGTTAGTGTTTCTAGAAAATGTATACCAACGGACTGCCCCTAAAGAAATGGATTTGCGAGGATGTGAATCGCCGGATAAGGTACAGATAATAGAACTTAACTTTCCCGAT
>PKWS01000294.1:0-543 GCA_003132105.1 Desulfosporosinus sp. | reverse complement strand
GCCAGCCAAGTTTTCTTTATCTTATATTGAATCAAGGAGGGGAGATCCATGGCAGATATGATCTTAGGTGGCATTGTTGCCATAGGCCTTTTGATATATCTTAGTTACACACTGATGAAAGCGGAGGAATTGTAATGAGAAGTAATGATTTTATACAACTTTTATTTTTCTTTGTTGTGCTCATTGCATTGGCTATTCCGCTTAGTGGATATATGGCTAAGGTATACCAGGGTGAGAAGACGTTTATGGACAGGGTCATGGGACCACTAGAAAAATTAATCTACCGACTTTGTGGAATAGATGCCCAAAAAGAAATGAACTGGTGGGAATACGCTCTATCCCTTTTGACTTTTAGCTTTGTGGGTATAGTCTCACTCTTCATACTTCTACTGGTTCAAGGGCACTTGCCTCTCAACCCACAAGGATTCGGAGGACTGAAATGGGATCTGGCTTGGAATACAGCGGTAAGTTTTAATACTAACACTAACTGGCAGGCCTATGCGGGTGAATCAACCATGAGCTACCTGAGCCAAATGGCCGGCT
>PKWS01000285.1 GCA_003132105.1 Desulfosporosinus sp. | reverse complement strand
AACGCTTGTAGTCATTACAGGTCAGCAGGCGGGGATTTTGACTGGCCCATTGTATACTTTATATAAAGCCATGACCACCATTCGACTTGCCAAAGAGCAACGAGAAAAGCTTGGTCGTCCGGTAGTGCCGGTTTTTTGGATTGCCAGTGAAGACCATGATTGGCTAGAGATTAGCGAGACTTATATTTTGAATTCAGAAGGGAAATTGGCCTCTTGTCGTCTACCAGGCGATGGGGGAGGGAAATCTGTCGGGAATCAACGGGTCCCCTCTTGGGAAAAGATTGAAGCCCAACTTATGGGGGCGATGCCGGACAGCGAATTTCGATCCTCCGTCTTAAATCAATGTAAACAGTTCATTGAGCAAGCGGAGAATCTGACACAGTGGTTTGCTCTAACTCTACAGTGGCTTGTCAAAAAGTGGGGACTTATTTTTTTTGATCCTTTGTTACCGGAATTCAAGCGACTCGCTGCCCCGATGTATGAGCAGATTTTGAAGAAACACTCCGAAGTTCGAGATGCTTTGACCAAACGGACTGAGGAATGGATTAAACTGGGGTTCGAGCCCCAAATCCAGCAAACCGGCGTCGACGTTAATCTTTTTCTTTCCGTACCAGAGCGAAGGTCGATCCAACATGTTGATCAAAAGTTTTATGTAAAGGGTCAAGAGGAACCGTGGGAGCTGGCTGCCCTTAACGAATTATTGGCACAAGCACCGGAACGTTTTTCTCCCAATGTGGTGGCCCGTCCAGTTGTCCAAGAATACCTGTTTCCGACCTTGGCCTACGTTCCAGGGCCTGGGGAATTGAATTACTGGGCTCAGTTAGGAAAGGTTTTTGATACTTTCAGATTCATCATGCCGATTCTTTATCCGCGTTTGTCTGCTGTCGTGCTAACTGCTTCCTGGCAAAAATCCTTAAACAAGGAAGCGTTGACCCTTGACGATGTTTATGGTGGGTTGGAGAAACACCGAGAACGCTGTGTGCGAGAACAAGATGATCAACATATTGACGAACGCTTGCTGCGTTTACGCTCGCAAGTCGAAAAGGCCTACGCAGAGCTTGAACCCTTGAAGGAGATTCACGTTAATGTCGAGGACTGGTTGATTCGAAATGAAGCAAAGGTTAACTTCCAATTAGATTATTTAAAGAGAAAGATTTGGCAGGCGCAGAGAAAACGATGTAGTGAGGTACTCAATCGTTTGCAAAAGCTCGAGGATGGGATTACTCCAAATCATTCTAGACAGGAACGTGTTTTAAATCCCTTGAGCTTTGTAGGGCGATACGGTCTTAGCTTTGTGGATCGAATTGCCGAACTTCCTATGACCGGTGACTTTTCTGAACATCAGATACTTTTGTAACGGGTAGGGGCACGATGCATCTTTCCCCTGATTTCATTTAGAATGATCAATTATTATAGAGATATGGCAAGAATCGAGGGTTTTTTGCCATAAATATTTTGCAATCTTCTTTCATCTCCTTTAAATTTAGGTATAATGAGACAAAGATGTAAAATGTTTAATGATGGAGATGGTGCTGTGCGGCGTAGAATTAGTTTGATCCTGATAGCTGTTGCCTTATTGGGAAGTTTGGCTTCAGGGTTTATTTGGTATAATGGGTACATTGGAGTGGGCAAGACGGTGCTCGGGGGTGGTGGACAACTGGTTTCGTCAGATGGTGGGCTTAAAAAGCGGGTCAGCGTCTTACTCATCGGAGCGGATCAACGCCCTGATGAGATAAAGTTTAATACCGACTCGTTAATTTTGGCCAGCGTCGATCCGGAAACGCAGCGAATTAGCCTGCTTTCGATCCCCCGTGATACTCGCGTTGCTCTTCCGGGGCATGACTACGTTAAAATTAACACTGTCGCGGCATTAACGGATTTGCCGACATTACAAAAAAACGTAGAAGAGCTGACCGGCGAAACGATTGCAGGGTATGTTCAGACGAACTTTCAAGGATTTAAGAAAGTCATTGATACTTTAGGTGGAATTACGGTCGATGTCGAGAAGGATATGTACTATGAGACGGGTGATATTGAGGATGGGAGTATTAACCTGCATAAAGGTGTGCAGCGCTTAGATGGTGCTAAAGCGTTACAGTATGCGCGTTTCCGTCACGATGCCTTAGCAGACATTTCACGGACAGCAAGGCAACAAGTCGTTCTGAAAGCAGTTGCCAAGGAGATGTTTCAGCTAAGCACCCTTCCCAAGCTTTTTTACCTTATTCCACAATTGATGCAGGCGGTAAACACGAATTTATCGGCAAAGGATATTTTGGTATTAGCCAAGGTTGCCGTTGGGTTTCAAAGTTCCAATGTGATTGCTCAGACTCTGCCGGGATCATTTTTAGACGTGGATGGGGTAAGTTATTGGAAGGTCGATCCAGTCGAAGCAAAGCGAGTAGTAAAAAACTTTCTACAAGGGATTACAACGGATAAAGTGATTGACCATGAGAACGTGAATTTGTTAAAGCCGGACGCTCCGACTCCTAGTAAGCCGCTGCCTAAAGTCCCTGGTAATAGTCAAGACCCCAATGGGCGAAAATCTACTGGATATCAAATATTTAAACCCTAGGGATAGCGGTTCGGAAAGTTGAAACGTAAGGGGCCCATCTGCTAGTTATTGGGACGAAAGACCTATGTGGTTTGATAGTATTTAGTGATATTATTAACTTTAAAAAGTGGGGCGATTGACGTGCCAGAAGAAGTCGTTCAGGGAAATTCCCTAGAAGAAATTAGACAAGAGTGGGCGCTTAAACTCAAGCTTTTACCGGAGGAAATCACGCTTGAAGTGATGGGGAAACCTGGCCTTTTTTCTCGCAAGTGGAAAGTTCGCCTTATTTGGGCGGATCAGATACTGCAAGCTCTTATTTTAACCCCTAGTCAAGCCATCTGGGACGAAACCAAGTACGTCTTTGTCCTAGGAGAAGGTGTCAAACGGGTTATTCCTTTTGCACAGGCAGGCGAAGTTTGGGTAAATGGTCTACTTCAGGACAAGCCGTTTCGTGTTAGTTTAGGGGATGAGGTGGAATTCCGTCCCTTGGTCTCAGTGGGGCTGTTAACCTGGGAATTGCAAGTTCGTCATCAGGGATTGTCTGTTGTAGCAAAAGTTAGGCATGAACCACCAGGGCATTATATCATTCCAAAGGATCTTCCTGCCTTGGAAGAAATTGATTTGGCACAGTTTGCTTCATGGGATAGCCTGCCTGGCCAAAGTGATGGGTGGGATGAGGCAAGGTTGAAGGTTGACTTGGAGCAATTAAAGGTTGTCCATGGACTAAGGCCCGAGAGTTGGCGAGAAATTTTGGCTGTCAAAGGCGTTGATGAGGTTGTTATTGCTGAAGCAACGCTTGCGGTACCGTGCCAACACGCTCAATTGGAAGACTTTGTGGGTGATCCTCATGTGCTTTCTGCCTCAGATGAGGAGAAAATTGACTTTTTCGCCTCCAGAGTAAAGCTGGTTAAAGAGGGGGCCGTTCTTGCTCGCAAAATACCGGGCAAGCCAGGGGTTCCTGGAGAAGATGTGCTAGGCAAGGTCATTGCCACTGCTACATTTAAGGATTTCCAATTCCGTTTAAAAAAGAATGTACATCTTTCAGCCGATGAACTCGAAGTGGTTGCTACCTGTGCCGGACAGCCTGTGCGTTTGGATGAGAGGACGTACCTAGTTGATCATGTTTATGTTTCACATACGGATGTTGATCTGGCAACAGGAAGTATTGAATTCCCGGGTGATGTTTTCGTGAACGGGAATGTTCAAGATGGGCTGCGCATTTATGCCGGAGGAAGGTTAGAAATTAAGGGGTCTGTTTCTCATGCAGAGATTAGAGCAGAAACAGGGGCCAAGATTTATCAAAATCTATTGGGCGGAAAGATCGTTGTTGGGGAAAAATTCGTGGTTCGCTCTGAACTCCTTAGCTGTGTGTCAGAGTTGCGAGATCAACTGAGCGTTTGTTTACGCCATACGGCTGAGTTGATTAAGTCACCGGGAGCTGTTAATTTTAATCCGGGACAATGTCTGAAACTGGTCATGGAAAAACAATTTCCCGAGCTCCCCAAACTGTCTAATCGTGTGGAAAAGTTTGTTCTAGAACATGAAAATGACGAAATGGTTACGGAAGGCTTAATTGTTTCTGCCCGAACAGCGAAACACTTTCTAGCTGGGTTAGGACCATTAGAGCTTCAAGCCTTACCTTTTTTGCAACGGGTGGATCAAGCGCTTGAACAATTTGTAGAAAATAAGTCCCTTGAAATTCCGGAAAAAATCAGCTTTGTGGTTAGTTATGTACAAGGAGCAACCATTGAATGCGGCGGATCGTTTGAGTGTCAGAAGGGGGTCTATAATTCTGATATTCGGGTAGAGGGAGACGTTACGATTGAGGGCGTATGCCGGGGAGGAAAAATCATTGCCGGAGGGAAGGTAAGTATCCGCGAACTTGGGGGCTCTGGGGTCAGTTCAACCTTTGTCCAAATCAGTCAGAAGAGCCGTCTTCTTGTGGATTATTGCCATCCCAATGTAATCATCGCCGTTGGGAAGGAAATTATTCATATTGAAGAAGCCTGTCAAAAATTGGTAATCCATCGTGAGAATGGCCGTGTTCAAGTCGAAAAGCTTCGCGCGAATCCCCTTTAGTTTCCAATCTTAGAACCTGCCAAATTGGCAGGTTCTTTTTGACAACGATTGAGATTATGCTAAACTTACACAAAACGGGTCATGGTTCATTTGAGACTTACAGCGGAAGGAAAGATCAGCATGAAAATCATGATTGAATTAGAAGAAGCTTTGGAATTAGTTCTTACCCGCATCCATCCGGTTGAAACAGAGTGCGTTTCAATTACAGATGCCTATAAGCGTGTATTGGCTATGGACGTGACATCACAAATAGCTATGCCACCGTTTGAACGTTCGCCTCTGGATGGGTATGCTTATCTAGCCACGGCAGGTGACCCTCAACCACTCCAGCTTAACGTGGTGAGTGAAATCCCAGCGGGAACTTTCCCAGAGCGTGTTATCGCCCATGGTGAGGCTGCAAAGATATTCACGGGCGCACCCATTCCGTCTGGTGCTAACTGTGTTGTGAGGATGGAAGACACTGAACAAGCCGGTGATGAAGTGACAATCTTGCATCCAGTATTGCCTGGTTCCAATATCATACCTAGAGGGGAGGAGATCAAAGAGGGGGATCTCCTCCTTAAAAAAGGTTTCTTTTTAACTCCACCGGCCATTGGCCTCTTAGCCGCAGTTGGCCAGGATCAAGTCACCGTATACCGTCGACCGCGCGTGGGGTTGCTCTCCACAGGGACGGAACTTATGGATGTAGGACAACCTTTGCGCCCTGCTAAAATTTATAACAGTAACAGTTATACCCTCCGCGGAATGCTTCAAGAAGCTGGGTGCGAGGTTTTGGTAAAACCTATCGTTTCCGATCAAATCGAGGAGACCATCGAAGTTTTGGAAATGCTTGCGGACACCGATATGGTCATAGCGACTGGCGGAGCCTCTGTTGGTGATTATGATATAATGCGCCATGCACTTGCCCAGTTTGGGTGCGAAATGTTGTTTTGGAAATTGAATCTGAAACCGGGTACTCCAGTGTCTGTCGGGCTAAAAGAAAAACAGTTCTTTTTCTCCCTTTCAGGAAATCCAGCAGCTGCTATGGTGACGTTTGAACTTTTAGTGCGTCCGGCACTTCGCAAATTGGCGGGACACACTACTGCAGAAGAGGGACGATTTCTGGTTAAAATGGCAAGTGGCTTTGGGAAAAAAGGAAAACAACGGCGCTTTTTGCGGGCTCAAGCGGTGCTTGAAAATGGGGAAATTTGGGCTGATCTTGCTCCTGCTCAAGGATCGGGGATTCTTCGTTCCATGATTGGTAGCCATTTGTTAGTAGATGTGCCGGCAAACCATGGGTCAGTAGAACCTGGGGAACTACTGATGGCGGGTTGGATTGCGGACTGGGAGAATTAAGATGCATTTTCNNAAGACTACGCTTTTAGAAAAAATTATCCGTGAAGCGAAGCGACGTGGGTGGAGGGTGGCTATCCTGAAACATGATGTCCATGGGTTCGAGATGGATCAACCGGGCAAAGATACATGGCGCCATGCCCAAGCGGGTGCGGATGTGGTCGCAATAAGCTCACCCCATAAGATTGCCATTTTAGAGAAGGTAGCAGATGAACAGCCACTTGATGAGGTTCTCGCCCGAATTCAGGGGGTGGATGTGATTTTTACCGAAGGGTATAAGCACGGC
>PKWS01000382.1 GCA_003132105.1 Desulfosporosinus sp. | reverse complement strand
TCTATTTTCTTAGCTAAATCCAGATTTAGGAACTGACGAGAAGTTATTAATTCAAGAATCACCTTGGGAAAGTTCGTTCGTAAATCAAGTTCTCGCCTAAGTACATAGTCGTCCATTGTTGAAATCCTCCTTGACTATATCTTTATCATTTTGTGTTCGAGATATTAAAAGTAAATGATAAATAACTCTTTGACCGCCTGTTTGAGGTCTAGCGGCCTTGATAATCTGTACGTTTGTCCACCCCTTCTGACGCTACCAATTATCCAGTCTCGAACACCCGGCGGCTTTGTGAATCGATGTTACCTTATTGGGTGTCTTAGGTGAGGTAGGATTATGCGACTAAAAATAGGCTCAGCACACTACTGAGCCTATTTTTTTGCATGGTCACAGGCAGTATCATTTAACTGTTAAAATGTTGTTTCGCTAAAAAGCCCGCTAATCTAAGTAGCGGGTTCTTACATTTCTATTAAGGGTACGGATATCCATCATGTGGAAAGTATGGGTACATGGAGTCCATCATACCTACGAAAAAAATAAGAAGTGTAAGTATCAAAATTATGGCCGTTATTAGCCGCAATTTTCTTAAATGTAAGGATCTTTTGCGAAATATCTTAAGAATTAAGTAGCCAATGAAAACTTCAACCGCCTCGGCAACACTTTTAGGATTAGCAACAATCCCCAAGACACCATCTTTTTCAACCCACATGATGGCAATATCCCCATTGAACTTCTTATCGCGGGTAACCTCCATGAAAAACTTACCTACGAGCCAGAGCAAGATTAAGGCCCCCAAAATTACTCCATCAATAAAATCAAAGGAATCTTTAATTATTATAGCAGTATTGTACCCAAAGGTGCGCTCCAGAAACTGCATAATACCAGAAAGTAGGAGTTCCATATCATTCTCCTCCATCTTCGTTTTCTTGTGCCAATTCTTCAGCAAACCTTAGATATGTCTTGTAAATCTCATCGTACAACTCTGCTTTTTTTTCGTCGGTCAACTTAGTATTTTTGCTAATCTCCCTTAAAGTCCTTTGGAGAGTGGTGTTATTTTGAATCTCATCTTTGGCGAGCATGGGAACTTTCCCCCATAATCTAAACAGCTCATCTTCGTCGATCTCATAAAATTGACCTAGAACCCCCATGAACCGATCTGAGGGCATTTTCCCACGCTCTATATCCGACAGATATGCAGTGGATACACCGATCTGCTTGCAAACCGTTGCCAAGGTGCGTTTGTTGCGTAGCTTTTTAAGATACTGTCCAGCGTCAAACTGCCTAAGTAGTTGTATACGTTCTGGATTCTCAAGATTGGGCTTTATATCCATAATTTCCTCCAATATACTACATATTCCGGACAAGTTTAAGAGTAATATCTATTATAAACAAGTACGGCGGTAAAAAAAATAAACTGATAAAATAATTCGCTGGAAGAACAAACAAGGCTGATATTATCTTGTGCTTTTTAAACGTCAAAAATACTCGAAAGAAGGTTAAAATTTGAAATTATGTTAGCAACCCATATCGGGGTTCAGTAATCTGTAACACAGATGATGTAAAAAGATACTGCCGTTTGTGCATGCTCAGATAGCAGTAGCTGAGGGGTCTTGCAAAGTATTCATAATTTAATACAAGTTCGCAAGAGTGGCTAGAGCAAAAAGCCTCAATTCTTCATTACGAGAGGAGAGATTTATGTTATGCCAAAACAGATCAAATGTCCAATTTGCAGTAAGCGTTTGCTGGATATCCAGAAGGAATCAAGCGGCGAAATAGCAATCAAATGTCCCCAATGTAAGCATGTTTTTTATATAGAACTACATGATTTACAAATTAAGTAACAACTAACTATACCGAGCAACGGAGTCATATGAACTACCAAATAGCCGGATAGTCGCCAAAATTGGCGATTATTCGGCTATTTTTTTTATGCCCAAAAACAGAAAAGGAGCGATTAAAAATGAAAGTAAAGTATGAATTTTTAACAGGCGAGATTGTAGAGGTTGAGGTTTCGAACGATATTGGGGAGGTATCCATCGAACTTGACAGGGAAATTCACAATAGCGATCGGCGTGAAATTCGTAGGCATAATTCAGTTGATAAATTGCAGGTGCAAGGCATTCAAATAGCAGATGGGAGTGTCGATGTTGTTTCTATTATTGAAAAGAAAGAAACGAGAGAGGCACTCTATAATGCACTGAACAAGCTACTACCACAGCAACGAGAGCTGATTCATAAGGTGTTCGTTGAGGGAAGATCAATGGCGGATATTGCTCGTGAAGGGTGTGTTACTGCAAAGGGAATTCAAAACCGTATTAACAAGATTAAAACTCAACTTAGAAAAGAAATTGAAAAAGATTTGCTATAGGGGGGGTTCCTTTTCGTCATTCTCGTGGCTTATATATAGAGGCACTTTTATAGCCTCAAAAAAATAAGCCACGAGGAGGCGATAAAATGCAAACCATAAGAATTACAATTACCAGTGAAAAGCCTACAAATGTAGTAATTACAGAGCGAAAGCCTGAAAGAAATGAAGCAAAACGGAAAGCAGCACTGAGAGAGCTTGATGAACTTTTTAAGCCTATTCTCAATGAACAGCAAGAAGCGGGAGCTAGAGACATTGGTGAGCAGCCATGCGATTAAACGTCGACGTAATTAAGGTGCTGATTGACAAAAAAAATCTATCCCAAAACGAACTAGCTCGCCAAATCGGAGTGCAGCCAGGCTCATTATCTAATGCCCTATCAGGAAGGCGGCATGCTGGGCGTAAGCTACTAGCCGGGTTGCTCAGATTATTTCCCAATGAAAGCGTAGCGAGTTTAACTGGAGGGGGTGAATCTAATTAAATTGGTCTACGTTTGTTCGCCACTGCGCGGGGACATCGAAAGGAATATAAGCAGAACGAAAGGCTATTGCAGATTTGCAACAACCCTGGGGGTTATTCCGCTCGCACCTCATGTGATCTTCACTCAGTTTCTAGACGACAAGATTTCGGAAGAACGTCAGCTAGGAAGGCAAATGGGATTGGAACTTCTGAAACATTGTAGTGAGCTATATGTATTTGGAGATAGGGTTTCAGATGGAATGTTGGGTGAAATAGAAGCAGCAGAGCGACTTGGTATCCCGATTCAATACTACAGCGACCGATGTGAAAGGAGAGGAGTGTCACATGAGCAATGATTTAGTAATTATCGAACAAAGAAACGTTTTGGGTAAACATTTCACTATATATGGAGACCTAGATAACCCATTGTTTCTGGCAAAAGACGTAGCGGAGTGGATTGACTACGATGTATCTAGCGTTCACAAGCTTGTTGCTATGGTTGAGGAAACTGAGAAGGTTCGGAAGAATGTTCCGACCCTTGGTGGTAATCAAGATATGTGGTTTCTTACAGAAGACGGCCTATACGAAGTCTTATTTCAAAGCAGAAAACCAATCGCCAAAGAATTCAAGAAGCAAGTCAAACAGATTCTAAAGGACGTTCGCAGGCGCGGCATATACGTAACAGATAGTGCTTTGGAAAATATGCTCAGCAGTCCGGAGTTTGGTATAAGTGCCTGTTACAAAATAACTAAAAGTATAAACTGAACGAACAGATGTACTTGAATTCTGACATTCCAGTAGCTTCAGAACCCCTAGCGGAATGCGTCTTAGGTAAGATAATGAGGATGCTAACTAAGACTTCTCAAAAAAGGGTATAAACATCCCTTGGTTCAAAATATGAATTTAGGTAATATATTCCATAAACCGTTTTACTACCTTTATGCTGCTCGAAGGAGTACCGACTTACGGTCGTAAATCGCCTGATCCGCAAGTCGTCGCAATTCTTGATATCGTCCTTTTGGAACGAAGTTATCTCTGGCATGATGTATCATGCCAAGGATTAATCGGCTTAAAT
>PKWS01000426.1 GCA_003132105.1 Desulfosporosinus sp. | reverse complement strand
CGGGAGGGAAATAAGATTTACACATCATCCCTCACATTCCAGATCCTCCCTCTCAGAGTTTAAATCTTCATTGTAACAACAAAAGTCAAAAAGGATTGAAAGGTGGCGGTGAGAATGGTAAAATATACAAGTAATTTGCTGCATTCTTCATAAAATTGCATTGATCGTGAAAGGGGAGAGGACGAATGACAGAATCCGAACACATGCAACCTATGCTTGAGGTGTATAATCTGTCTAAAAAATTCGGCAAGAACATTGGAGTCGACCAATTGAACTTGATCCTTCATAGAGGAGAAGTTGTAGGGCTACTGGGGCCGAACGGGGCAGGAAAAAGCACGCTCATTAAATGTATTGTAGGGTTGTTAAGACCGTCCGAAGGCGAAATCAGCATTAATGGGCATATTCGAGGATCCCGATCAGCACGGCAAATGAGTGCTTACGTTCCGGAAATTCCTCAGCTCTATGGCATGCTTTCCGTATGGCAGCATCTTCAATTTATTACCGGTGCTTATGAAGTAGAGAATTGGGAGGAAAAAGTGGAAGCGTTATTAAAGATGTTTGAAATCTGGGACAAGAAAGATGACTTTGTAAAGACGCTTTCTAAAGGAATGCGTCAGAAACTTTCACTTTGTTGTGGGGTGATTTCAAATGCGCCGGTGCTTTTCCTCGATGAGCCTATGGTGGGATTAGACCCGAAGGCGATTAAAAACTTAAAGGATCTGATCCAAAAGTTAAAAGATGAGGGCAAAACCCTTTTTATCAGTACACATTTGCTCGATCCCATCGAGATGGTATGTAGCCGTGTTATTGTACTTAAAAAAGGGAAGATTATTGCCGAAGGGAGTCTGGAGGACTTGCGAAACCAGTTAGGGGAAGAACATGCTTCGCTTGAGGAAATCTTCCTTGAGGTGACTGCTGATGTCTGATTATTTGCTGATGTTAAGGCTGGATATTCGGAAGCTCGTCAATTATATCGTAGAAATTCGTCGAACACCTAAAAAGTTGATTAGCTATTTTCTATTTGCGGCTTGGATAATTTTTATCATGTTTATGGGAACGAAAAACAGGCAGCCTGTTTCGTCAGAACTGAATTCTGTAACCGCACAAGTTGTGTTGGGTGTTTATACTTTAATAATTAGTTTTCTTATTTTCTTCCTGCTTTTTTCAGCGCTCAAAAAGCTATCTTATACATTCAGCATGGGAGACGTGAATTTGCTTTTTCCATCTCCTCTTGAACCTCAACGCATTCTATTTTGGAGTATGCTCAAAAGGATTCCGGTTTCTCTTGCCATGACTGTGTTACCAGTAATATTTCTTACTCCCCCCCTTTTAAGTTTAGGGCTTCGGACCCAAGGACTCCTTTTTGTCTACGTATCGTTGGTCTCTTTTGCATTGCTTATATATCCGCTGGCCTTCTTAGTCTTTTTACTCTCTGTGCGCTACAAAAAAGAAGGCTTGGTTCGGAGTATTTTGGTTTTCTCTGTGTTATGGCTGGTCGGCAGTTGGTTTTGGCAAGTTAGGGGAGATTTCAGCTTTTTGAATTTGGTGACTGGATACCAGGCCGAAGGGGTACGGCAGTTTCCAATCTTGGGTTGGATACTTCTGGTCGCGAATGCTGCATTTTATGGGGTGGGTCGTGAAACCTATCTGGCTCTCCTTGAAATCGTCTTGGCCTTAGGGCTGGTTAATGTCGCCGTGTTTAGGCTCGCCAGGGACTACTATGAAGATGTCCTTGATCATTCGACAAAAATGGCGGACGCCCGTAGCATTAAAAGGAGCGGTCGACGTCCGCAAATAGCAGATGCCTTTGCCAAGCTGCGCAGGAAAAGGAAAGTTATAATTCAGGGTACGTATGCTGAAAGCAGGGCTTTCTTATATAAACAGATCGTGAATTATCGTTCCACGGGGATTAACGAGTACCTCGGATTTTTGGCCCCGCTGGCATTGATGGCAGGTTTGTCGATTGGCTATATGGTCAGTCTGAAGGGTAGCGAACCCTCAAGATGGCTTTTCATGTTCAACGGAGTTATCGCTTACTTCCTTCTTCTTATTAATACGAGCAGCCCTGTTAGCTCAGAGCTAAGCTTGCCCTATATTTATGTCCTGCCTGGAACATTTTATAAGAAGATATTAGCACTTAATGCCTTGCCAGTGTTGCGTTTGGCCGTGAATGTCTTGCTTCTTAACCTGAGTTACTCCTTTATGGCGAAGGGAGATGCAAAGGTTTGGTTGACGGCCGTTGTACTATCCCTGATTGTGGTATCTGCTTATTTTGTATTAGGGAATTCCGTAATTTTAGGGAACGTACTTATCCCTTCATCCTTGGATCGGAAGATATTCTATCCATTATTAAAATTTGTACAAATCTTAATAGCGGCTATTCCAGCAGTCCTAGTTGGGGGAAGCTTCTATTGGATCTTCCGGAGCGAAACAGCTTTTGAGTTGGGCATCATTTTAGCAAACGTTGGGGTTGGCCTCTTGTTGTTAGTATTCTCAGATAAATTGTTTGCTTATATCGAGATGCAGGAATTTGATGATTTGTAAAACTCCTTTCCATTTCCGACAAGCAACTGAAGCTCCTTCTAGCAAAAGCAATAATCAAACTACAGAATAGTATAAGTGCTTTTGTCAAATAATACCGTATGTGTAGCTGGAAAGGTTCACAAAATTGCGGTTTTTGGAGGATGCTAAAGTGAAAATATATCGTGTCAACATGTCAA
>PKWS01000363.1 GCA_003132105.1 Desulfosporosinus sp. | reverse complement strand
ATACTTTCTGCCGAGCCTCGAAGAAGTAAAAGTATAAAGCAGAAAATGAGGCGGAAGTACAGGGCTTTTCCAGGTACAGCACTTGGCCTCCGGCTTCCAGAGTGAGAGACAAAACCTACCAGTTTACGGACTTACTATTTGGATATAATAGAATCACAGATGAGATGCTTCTTGAAGAAATATAGCCAACAACTTACAAGAAGTTATTCATTCTATATATTCAAAAGGGAGAGCTTGCCAGATCGAGCTCTCCCTTTTGAATTGACTAGTGATGATGCCATTCGATTTCAGAAGGCATATGATATTCAGCTCTAACAAACGGGCCTTTTACCGTTTCGGAGGGTTTCTTTTAGAAAAGCATACAAGAATATTTTGTATGCTTTTTAGTAAAGATGCTTATACTATCTATGGAAAATGGAAAAAGATCATCAGGAGGGTATGAAGTATGAAGGTTAGAGATGTTATGACAAGTTCAGTTGATTGGGTTACCCCAGATACCTCAGTTGTTGAAGTTGCACAGTTGATGAAGAAAGATGATGTAGGTTCTATTCCGATTTGTAAAGAAAATAAATTGATTGGCGTTATTACAGACAGGGATATTGTTCTGAAAGTTGTTGCAGCTGGGGGAAATACTAATAACATATCAGCCAAGGATATTATGAGTACAGATATTATTTTTGTGTCTGCTGATCAAGATGTACATGAGGCAGCTAATTTGATGTCGATGAATCAAATTAGAAGGTTACCGGTCCTAGAAAACGATCAATTAGTGGGAATTGTAGCCATAGGCGATCTGGCCATCGAAAAAATTCACATTAATGAAGCAGGAGAAGCACTTAGTGATATATCACAAGGTGCTCACCATTAATTCATTTTAGACTTTTTAGTGATATATTTATTCGATTTACCATTTGCCCATAATAAGCTAAGCTATCTGGGGTAGTGGGAGCATCCGTGTCACCAGGGGCAAAGTAAATAGATAATATAAGTGAATACTCCGGGTCAAAATTAGCCAGTGTTCCGTCTGAGCCACACTTCCGATTGTTTGCCCAGCGTAAATAACAGTTTTGAGGGTACGGTCGAGACCGAGAGTATAAGTTGTCTCAATACCAAAGTAAAGTTAAACCTGATTGATTTTCGGGTTTAACTTTACTTTGGTTAGGTTTCAGTTGTATGGATTTTGTGAAGTTCATCATGTCCATTGCACCTGCACAAAAATAAGAATAACTGGAAGTTAAAAGTTTTAAAGATACGTTCTAAACTTTCGTATATCAATATCCACTACAAAGTGTAATGACTGAAGATTTATCATCCTGTGCATCATGGCTTTGGCGTGTTCCGTACTTCTATTAGGTCGGAACCCGAAACTGTGATTATGAAACTTAGCTTCACAGATGGGTTCAAGAATTTGTAGGATACATTGCTGAATCAATCGGTCAGATATCGTAGGAATTCCAAGGGGTCGCGTTTTGCCATTTGGTTTTGGAATTTCTACCCGTCTAACTGACTGTGGCACGTATTTTCCTAATCGTCCTCTTACCATCGCTATAACTCGTTCATTAGTCATTGCCCCAATATCTTGGATGGTCTTACCGTCTGTACCCTTTGTTTTGCTTCCTGTATTAGCTTTGATGTTTCGATAAGCCAGAAGAATGTTTCCTTCTCCTATGATTTTTTCGTATAGCTTATTGAACTTTGCACCATTAAGACTTCTTTCATACAATTCATCAAGTGTACTTTGTTGGCCGTAATATTCGTTGTGGCGCAACTTGGTATTCATCGTTTTGGTAGCCATAGTCGGCAACACCTCCTTTCGAGGGTTGGCCTCTTTTAGTCTCACCAGAACCTACGGAGTGATTTTGTGATCGTAAGTTTTCATTTATAATAGATTGACTAGAGCCTATCCCTCCACCACTTATTATCATGGTTTCATAGGTACTATGGCTCCACTTTCACGTCGATAAAGACAAGTTGCCTTGTCACCGCTTTATTGATTATAAGTTCTCCACGGTCAACGCTTACCACGTTCCAACATCTCTATCTATGCATATACCGTTAGGTAGTTCCTCTGGGTTTGTAGACTTGATGACGCCTGTAACATCATAAGGACTTTCATAGAGAGGATTCTTACTCATCCTTATCTACCAAGCTTGACGCTTGACCTGGCATTTCTACCAGATATGGGAATCCCCCGTACATTCGGAACTTTGTCAGTAGGTTACCAATGAGCACCGTAATCTTGATACCTTCATATACTGATGGTAGTTAATGGTTCACATATACAAAGGGGGCATATAAATGGTTGCGGTTCTCAATGGAGTTCGCCTAGCTGTTATAGGAGGGGATGATCGTGAACTCTATCTCATTCCTGAACTTTNNTCGAAAAAGCATCTCCTATTCCGGGGATGGCATTGGCATCGTCTGCTTTAGAGGTGGCTGGTCAAGTTGATGCTTTGCTTTTTCCGATGTTTGGCACCGACGAACGTGGGGGGGTGAAAGCGAAATATTCGGATTCTCCCATCGTCTTGAATAAGGAGGTACTTCAGGCAATTCCAAGTCATGTTCCTCTTTTTATTGGTTGGGCACGCCCGGCTTTGAAGTCTGCTGCAGAAATGATGGGAATTCGAATCATAGAAACCGCAAATCTTAATGAGATTTGCATTCTTAACTCTATTCCTTCGGCAGAAGGGGCGATTCAAATGGCAATGGAAGCCACGACGATCACGATTCACGGAAGTAAAAGTTTTGTTCTAGGCTTAGGTCGTTTAGGTTGGACTATTGCGCGTATGTTGAGAGGTATGGGAGCAAATGTCACCGGAGTAGCGCGGAAACCCGCTGACTTGGCCCGAGCCGAGGAAATGGGAATTAGGGCAGTGCATTTTTCCGATCTGGAAGATGAGATTGGAAGAGCGGAAATCATATTTAACACTGTTCCTTATCGCATTCTCGACCGAATGATGCTAGAGTGCCTAAATCGTGATGCGGTCATCATTGATTTAGCCTCTATTCCAGGAGGTACAGACTTTGAATACGCAGAAATGTTAGGTATCAAGGCACTTCTCGCCCCAGGGCTTCCCGGTATTGTTGCCCCTAAAACGGCAGGCAAAATGCTTGCTAAAGTGTACCCACAACTTATTCTTCGCCAACTTATTACAAGTACACGCCATGCATAATTGGCAATCTCCACAAATGAATTGCTTAAATGCTTAAAATATCGGAACCTTGTTGATTGCCAAAACGTATATTTCAGTCCCTATGGCTAAGATAACCATGTGTTTTAATCAAATTCTTTAGTTGAACACATGGATAAATCCCGGATGTCATTATAATGGCATACACTGCAAAACTAATTCAACCGATACTTGTAGATTATCGCTAATCCTTAACGAATAATGGTGCCCTGTTTGGAATCAGCAGGGCACCATTTATATCATGTCAGACAAATTGTTATAATTGATGGCTGTTAACATTGCCTTTTTTATATAACGATGAATTTATCTTCTAATTGTTACTAAATGTTTCATTTACTTAGTATTCGCTTTTCTCATTGAGGTTATAATATGCTTTGTTTCCCCTCCTTTTAAGCGCGGCGTATTTAATTACTTAGAAATATTTTCTAAGAGTTAATCTTTAACAACTATTTTATTGTCAATCTCACGTTAATCCTCGGGGTCATATTTTACAAACAAATACAGATGAAAAGGACAAAGGAGAATGAACAACATTGGCAACATTCGAAGAATTAGGATTAAGTGACCTTGTCATACGAGCGATTCTCAATATGGGTTTTGAAGAAGCGACTCCGATCCAAGAGCAGACTATCCCCACTGCAATGGAGGGGAGGGATCTGATTGGACAGGCCCAAACCGGAACGGGGAAAACAGCTGCTTACGGAATTCCCTTGGTGGAGAGAATTATGGAACAAGCAGAACAAATTCAAGGAATAGTACTGGCTCCCACTCGTGAATTAGCGGTCCAAGTGGCTGAGGAATTAAATAAGATTGGACAGTTTAAACGGATTCACGCCTTGCCTATTTATGGTGGACAAGGGATCGATTGGCAGATCAGGGCCCTTAAAAAAAGGCCCCACATTATTGTGGCGACTCCGGGACGTTTAATGGATCA
>PKWS01000216.1:840-4403 GCA_003132105.1 Desulfosporosinus sp. | reverse complement strand
TCTGCACCGAATTATTACGTTCCTTTAAGCTATTGACTTGATCAATGGCTTTTTCTCTATCTACGAACCTTGTAAACTTTGATTTAAAAATCCCTTTGAGTACAATTTTAGATCGTAAGATCGAAAGAGCCTTGCGAAAAGAAGGAAAACTTATAAAGAAGATCAAATTAGCCTGGACGTATGCTCCCGATAAAATTGAAGAATGGCTTGAAGATATGGAAATGAAAGGCTATAACCTGGTTAGAATGAGTTGGTTAGGGACTACTTTTTATTTTATAAAGGGTGAATCACGAACTATTAAATATTGTGTAGATTATCAAAACCTTGTACATGATAGCTATTTCGAAATTCATAAGTCTAATGGGTGGGAAATGATATTCACTAGTAAGTCGGCTTTTACAAAATACACACTATGGAGAAAAGAATATACAAATGAAAGACCCGAGCTATACTCAGACAAAAGTCATATACTAAAACATGCAAGAAAACAATGTCTGTTATATTGCATTTTATATATACCTATTATTCTTCTGTATATTAGACTAATAGTGTCGAACGTAAGAATGACCTTAGAGTATCCAGGGATACCATTTTTTTGGCAAGCGCCATTAATTTTCACAGTGCTTACAGTTGAACTTGGATACTTTACTATAAAATCTTTAGGATACTATATAAGAACTAGAAAGAGGATTAATAATTAATAGCCCTAGGAATATTTCTATTGCGAGCTGAGCAGGAGTAGAGGCCCATAACATTCGGATTCGTGGCACAACTTCCTCATTGCAGTAAGTTCTGAAGTTGAAGAGGATGCCAAAAATGAACTCAGTTCAGGGAACTTACGTTCGTTGGTTTCGAGAAACTTGCCTGAGTTAAAAATAAAAAGCAAAAGGACGGAACTTTTTAGCGTTAGCATGCATCTAGAAGACAGAAGTGGAGAGATGTGTAAGATTTATCAATGAGGGCGAAAGGAGAGAGGGAAAATGAGTGTAGGATTAGTGACCATCCCCTGGAGTTTGATTATACCCATTATTATTCTCCAATTAATACTACAAGTGGCTTCTTTAATCAGCTTGGTGCGAAGTGAAGGAGTCCAGAGAGGAAATAAGATTATTTGGGCTATTATCATAGTGGTATTGAGTTATATGGGTCCTGTTTTATTCTGGACTCTTGGAAGGAAAGCCCAATGATTGAATGCAGGACAATAAGTAAGAAGTTTGGAGCTTTCAAGGTCTTGGATAATGTCAGTTTTCGCGTGCCTAGCAAGAAGTGTTATGGCTTCCTGGGCCAAAATGGGGCGGGTAAGACAACAGTTTTGCGTATGTTGGTTGGTTTACTACGTCCGGATCAAGGGGAAATATTAGTTGCTGGACATTCTCTTCTCACTGAACGGGAGCAGGTTCAGCGGCTCTGCGGTTATCTTCCGCAACGACCGGAGTTTTATCCCTGGCTAAGCGGTGAAGAGTTCCTTAGGCTTAGCGCGGAACTGATGGGTGTACCAGCACGCCAGGCAAAAAATGCGGCGGGCAAGTATCTAGCTACAGTCGATTTAACGGACTTCGCTCGCCGCAGGGTGGGTAAATACTCAGGTGGCATGCAGCAACGGTTAGGTTTGGCCGCAGCTTTGATCGGGGACCCCCCGGTGCTCTTATTGGATGAGCCGGTGTCAGCCCTTGATCCGCAAGGACGAGATGAAATGTTTTCCTTATTGAAAAAGCTAAAACAGGAAAAGACCATCTTTTTATCCAGCCATATTTTACACGATATTGAGCAGGTGTGTGATGGGGTGGTCATAATTCACAAGGGGCAAATCAGGGTCCAAGGATCTCTGCCTGAGTTACTGAAGCAAAGAGGAGAAAGCACTGTTGGTGCTCAGGTGCGCTTCGAGGTTGACAGCCACTTGATGAACCGTCTGCAGGCAGAATTTAGTGGTGCCATGCTGGGTATTGGCATTCCTGTCAGTAATGTAGCCTGGCAGGAGCAGGGGTTGGAACAATTTTTCTACAAAATAGTCAAACAGGCTGAAGAAGAACAAAGTAAAAATTCAAGTACTGGTCAAGGAGGGACTGCAGATGGCAACATGGCTCGCTAAAGAGGCACGGGAGATGGTTAGGCTTGGGCGTTGGATACCGCTGGTTGCAGTTTACTTGTTCCTAGGTATTTCACAGCCAATAATGTCTAAACTACTGCCGGTAATCTTAAGTTCTTCTGCCAGCAACTTGCCAAAAGGCACAGTATTTAATATTCCACCGTCCACTGTGGATCAGGTGCTCAACGGAATCATTGTCCAATATAACGGATTGGGTATAATAACTCTAATCTTGGTGGGGATGGGTTTGATTGCTGGTGAGCGTAAACTTGTTGGGGAATGGTTATGGAGTAAACCAGTGAACATAACCCACTATGTTTTGGCCAAGTTTAGCGTGTTCTTCCTGGTAGCTGCCTTCTCCTCCCTGATTGGACTAGGACTTGGAGCCTATTACACTGCCCAATTGATCGGACCAGTGAATTGGAACGCCCTTTGCCAGGGAGCCCTGCTCTTTGTTTTGTATCAAGCGTTTCTAATTAGCGTAATCCTGTTGGCTAGCGCCCTAGTTACAAGTCCGAGCTTGGCCAGTGGCGTAGCTCTGATTATCATTGTGCTAGTCAACGTACTGTTGCCGCTGGTTTGGCAGGGGCATTTTATTTCTGGCCTTCAAGAATTGATTCAAGCGACCTTTAGTCAAACCGTCTGGTCACGGTCTACGCCTGTCTGGGAACCCATTGTCACCACTTTGATGGGGACTGCACTTCTCATAGGTCTGCAAATTCCCTTGCTGGCTTGGAGGAAAACTTCCCACTAGGGCAGAAGAGTTAAATAGTCTATAGTCGTAGACAATTGATTTCATTAGGGAGTTGGTTCGTGTGATTGAACAAAATGTAGGGCTGATTAAGAAGGCTCAAGCGGGCGACTTAGTGGCGTGGGAGTCCCTGCTAGCTACGGTTTATCCACCAGCCTTGCGTCAGGCGCGGGCACTGTTGCGGGATGAAGATCTCGCAGAGGATGCTGTTCAAAATGCTTTGATTAAAATGCATTCGCACCTCCATTCCCTCGTTGAGATTGTGGCCTTTTCTGCTTGGTGGCGTCGCATTGTTACTAACGAAGTCTATATGATTCTCCGGCTAAAACAACGGGAAACCCAAGGGCTGGAAGGAATTTTACAACAAATAGGCCTGGCGGTTGATGAGTTGGTCGTGTTGCGTTGCGAACTGGCTCGGGCTCTGCAACTATTATCAATAGATCAACAACAGGTCGTGATTGACGTGGATTTGTTGGGAGTTAGTTTGCTGGAAGTAGCCGGACGGGACCAAATACCCGTAGGGACCGTCAAATCTCGTTTGTTCCGTGCTCGGGGAAGGCTTCAACATGAGCTGGAGGTATTTCGAGAAGGACGAAAGGAGAAAGTGACCATGGATAATACGCTGGATGATACAAGGGCACGTGATTTAACAGGCCTTTTTTATAATTATCTGGAAGGAACTATGAACGGGGCGGAGCGGGCGAGGTTTGAGCTGGATTTGGTCGG
>PKWS01000216.1:0-754 GCA_003132105.1 Desulfosporosinus sp. | reverse complement strand
GTTGACGACACTTACTTTGAGCAAGGTTTCCCACAAACCTTGACAACCCATACTTGGTTCCAGACTCCGGACGTGTACCGAGTGGAATCACGTCATCCTTTAATGGGTGAAGCAGTCGTTGTAGTCAGAGGAGTCGAAGCACTTACCTATATGAAAGATGCTAAGCAGGCGGTTAAAATTAAAGTTAGTGAGGAATTTAAGGAGCAAATGGGCCTCAATTTTCCGGATTTTCTTAAGTTGATGGCTGCAGATAGAGATAGCCGTCCGCTGGGTACGGAATACATAAATGGGCGCCCTGCTCTGCATCTTCAATTCAACCAGAAGGTGAGCGGCAAGGGTGATATGGTTACTCATTTATGGATGGATAAAGATACTTGGATGCCGCTGGTGACGGAATTGTACAATGCCAACCATGAATTGGTGCAACGTAAGGTGGTACGCGAGCTTCGTTTAAATCAAGGTTTGCCCGATGACCTTTTTAATCTACTATTACCGCCGGATATCAAAGTGCAGGATAACACTAAGGAGATCCTTCAACCTTTAGAGGAGATAACCCTTCAAGAAGTGCAGGAACGCTTGGGTGAGCAACTCTATCTTTTGGAGAAAGGCGAAACTAGTGAGATATACCAGGCTAAATACCAGTGGATTAAAATGCCGGGTGGTGAAGGAGTATTGTATACCCAATACTTTGTTTCTGGGGACCCTCTTGCTAAACTAACCGTGACACAGGGTAAAGTTGCGCATGCTAATTTGC
>PKWS01000306.1 GCA_003132105.1 Desulfosporosinus sp. | reverse complement strand
CATGGCGGTGTTCTAACCTCGAACGTCCTGTTCGAGTCATGGCATCGCGACATCAGTCCATCCTTGGACAAGTCCCGTTGCGTTTCTGGACGTTTTATCGCCAAGCACTCATTGTCGCAATTCTGCTCTCCGTGCTCTTCTTAATTCTAAATATTGAAATATGAAAACGGGTTTAAATCTATGAAGTTTGTTTACAGTAAAACGCGGGAATCTTAGTAGCGGCACAAATCCAGAGGGCAGTCGTACCGTAATTACCGGTTCGACTGCCCTCTGGATTTTCAATCGGATTATGTATGTATAGGATCAAATCAAATTAAATCAGATCTTAGAACTTATGCACGTGTTGACACTCGTTTCGTTTCTTTAACTGAGCAAGGTGCCTTACTATTTTCAAGAATAATTAAAGGAGGAGTCGTTTCTTCAAGCAGCTGACTCTTCCCAGTAAAATGTGCACCTTGTTCGATTTTTAATTGACGTGTGCAAATATCACCAAATAAGCGGGCAGTAGCACTTAATTCTAATAGATCCGTAGTCTTTATGTTTCCACGCACTTCTCCAGCAATACTCACAGTATTCGCCTCTATATCAGCCTTCAAGAAAGCGCTTGTGCCAATTACCAAATCACCGGTTGCGTGAACACTTCCTTCAATTTTTCCGTCAATTCTTGCATTCCCATTGATTTTAATCGATCCGGTTATTTGACACTCAGCAGCAATTAACGTAGTTTCTCCACTAGATTGAGAGTTCGAAAGTTTTTTAAACACCTGAATACGCCTCCCTTGTTATTTTTGTGAAGGTTAGGGGATCAACACTCTTTCCATTAACAATGGTACCGTAATGTAGATGAGATCCTGTGCTTCGCCCAGAATTTCCACTGTAGGCGATCAGGTCATTTTTTTTCACTTTGTCGCCTTCCTTTACCATGAGGCGGGAATTATGGCCGTAAAAGGTTACAATTCCCTGACCGTGATCGATGTCTATTCTTAGACCGTAAACTGAGTTTCTACCAGCAAATGTGACAGTTCCTTCTGCTGTCGCTAAAACAGGAGTTCCATAATTACAGGCAATGTCAATTCCGTTATGGAACTCATTTGACCAGCCTCCAAAGGGATTACTGCGATATCCGAAAAGAGATGTAATTTCTCCTTCGACCGGAAGAATACTTGGAGTGTGTTCAAGTTTATCTCTTTGCTGGACAGCAGCTTCATAATAGCGTTGTAAAAGACTTAAATGGTCAGCCGCAATTTGGGTGTTTTGGTCAGGAGTTTGAACTGAAGGGTCCACTAGAATAAAGTTCTGAGCAGCAGGGTTAATACCACGGCTAAGAGATGGCACTGATGAAGTCGGATGTAATTGTATAATCGAGGAAAGCTTCCCCTCTAAGTCTGTAATTTTTGAGAGATCTTGGGTTATTTGAGCGGACTTTTCATTTAAGTTAGATATTTCCTGATTACGCTCTTCAATTGTGGATTTGAGTTGACTAATGTGGTCTATAGTGGGTTGGAGATCCTTTATGTAATGACTTAGATAGAGGCTTCGAGCAAATAGACCGATAATCATCACCCCTATGAGAAGCATTCCTACACCAAGATACCGTTTTCCAAGTTTAGAAAACTGAAATTGGCGGATAGTGGAATGACCGGGTGGAATGAATATAATCGTATATTTATCTTTCATCTCATTCCTCCAGAAAATAAAATTGACTTAGCATAATGCTGCTTTGTGATTCATTTACGATTGTCTTTCTTCAACCTTAGGCTTGACCAAACAACTTTTCCACCTCTTGCGGGGGAACCGCCTTACTAAAGAGGAACCCCTGCATTTCATCACAACGCTTTTCCTTGAGGAAGGACCATTGGGTATTGGTTTCCACTCCTTCGGCAATCACTTTCAAGCGGAGGCTTTTAGCGAGCTGGATAATGGCAGTAACTACTTCCTCTCCATTTTCACCCGAGCTTATGTCCTGAATAAAGGATTGATCTATCTTCAGAGTATCGATCGGCATACGCCTCAAATAGTTAAGTGAAGAAAATCCGGTTCCAAAATCATCGATGGAAATTTGCACACCTAAGTTTTTTAAACGACTCAGCATCTCAACCGAAGCATTACTGTTTTCCATGGCAATACTTTCTGTAATCTCGATTTCCAGCCACTGTGCATCCAGGCCAGTTTCTTTTAGAATCCCCTCAACCAACTCGACGAATTTCAGTTCTCGAAATTGTCGAGCAGAGATATTCACTGACATTCGCAAGTGCGGATATCCTTGTTCTTGCCAGGCTTTATTTTGAACACAGGCGGTCCGCAAAACCCATTCTCCAATTGGTAAAATCAAGCCAGTTTCTTCCGCTATGGGAATAAATGAGAACGGCGGAACGATTCCCTGTTCCGCGGAGTTCCAACGAATCAGGGCCTCCAGACCCACGATGCATCCACTTTCGATATCAACCTGGGGCTGATAATGAAGAATAAACTCTCCACGGGCTAAGGCCTTACGTAGGCTATTCTCGGTTGAAAGCAGTTGATTTGCCTTAATATTAAGACCCGCAGTATAAAACTGATAATTATTTTTGCCCTGTTCCTTAGCATAATACATCGCCGTATCTGCCTGTTTCACCAAAGTTTCCATTTCAGTACCATCGTTCGGATAAAGGCTGATCCCAATACTCGTACTCATATAGACTTCATTACCCTCCAGTAATATTGGATGGGTAAAGACCCCCAAGATCCGTTCTGTCACGGAAACTACCTCTTGTTCATCATTTATTTCCGGTAGTAAAACTAAAAATTCATCTCCGCCCTGTCTCGCAATCGTATCTCCTTCGCGCAAGGTCTGACGTATACGTTCTGCAACCTCCATGAGAAGTAAGTCTCCAAGGTTATGACCCATCGTGTCATTAATCAGTTTAAAGTGATCCAAGTCCAAAAACATGACCGACAACATTCCCCGTTTGCGTTTTGCCCTTGCTAAGGCTTGATTTAAACATTCATTGAAAATCAGGCGGTTTGGAAGCCCAGTCAAGGCATCATGATGCGCTTGATGTGCCAGTTCTTTCATGAGATTTCGTTTGTAAATAACATCGCGAAAAACTAAGACTC
>PKWS01000292.1 GCA_003132105.1 Desulfosporosinus sp. | reverse complement strand
GAAGGCGCTGCTGGTTTCGGTACACCAGTAGCAATTTCTGGTGCGATCCTGATTGGACTGGGTTTTGAACCTCTTTATGCTGCAGGACTTTGCTTGGTGGCGAACACGGCCCCAGTTGCCTTCGGCGGAATTGGTGTTCCTATTATTACCGCAGGTACAGTGACCGGTGTTAATGCTAACCTCATCGCTCAAGCTGTTGGACGTCAGCTTCCGTTCCTTTCCGTTTTCATTCCCTTATATTTGATTATTATTATAGCCGGTTGGAAAGGTGCCAAAGAAGTCCTTCCCGCTATTGCCGTCTCTGGAATTAGCTTCGCCGTTGCACAATGGTGGTCTGCTAATTACCTCGGACCTATGCTTCCGGATATCATTGCTTCGCTAGTTTCCCTCGTTTCCACAGTCATCTTGCTAAAATTTTGGAAACCTAAAAATATCTGGCGCTTTCCAAGTGAGAAAGGTGAAAAGCTCGAACAGTTTAAAAAGTATACATCGGGTCAGATTCTTAAAGCATGGTCCCCATTTGCAATACTCACGATCCTGGTGGGTATTTGGGGGACTAATGGTTTTAAAGATTACGTCCTAAAAAATCTTAAATGGTTCGTAACCATTAAGCATTGGCCTGGACTAGATGGATTGGTATTGAAAACAATGCCAATTGTTAAAAAACCGGTGATTTACGCGGCTAATTACAAGTGGGATTTCTTTGCAGCTGCAGGGACTGCGATCCTGATTACCTGTATTATCACCATGCTTGTTCTTCGTATCAGCCCGGCCAGAGGAGCCAAAGTGGCTAGGGCAACGATGAAAACACTTATCTATCCCCTCATCACGATTGGTTCAGTACTTGGTTTCGCTTATCTTGCAAACTATTCCGGGCTTTCTTATACCCTCGGTCTTTTGTTTGCCCAAACCGGTCATGCATTCCCGTTCTTTTCTCCAATACTAGGTTGGCTTGGTGTATTCTTGACAGGTTCTGACACCTCTGCTAACGCATTGTTTGGTCAGTTACAACAAGTTACGGCCCAGCAAATCGGAGTTAATCCTGTTCTAACCATTGCGGCGAATAGCTCAGGGGGAGTTGTTGGTAAAATGATTTCGCCACAATCCATCGCCGTGGCTGCGGCAGCAACAGGTTTAGTCGGTAGAGAGTCTGATCTCTTCCGTTTCACCTTAAAGCATTCGCTCTTCCTCTTGCTTCTTATTTGTGTCATAGTTTATGTCCAAGCGTATATAGTTCCAAGCATGATTCCGACGATTGCAGGCATATTGCCGACAATTGCATCGATAATACACTAATATCACGACTATAAGAACTATATTATTGTGGGAAGCGGTTGAACATTTAACCCTTCCCACTTTGTTTTACTGAAAAGAGAATTCATTTGCAACTTGAAATTTCTATAGAAATGAATTAATATATAATTAAGTGGTCTGACAGGCAGACCACTACACAGCTTTTAAAGGGGGTATAAGGATGTTAGCTCGTGAAGTCTTGGAAGAACTTGTTCAAGTGCTCGGTCGTGAAAACGTTCTCACGGAGCAGGAAGACTTATTAACCTATGCTTACGACGCAACTGCGGCGATGAAACATCATAAGCCGGATGTTGTGGTTTCTCCCCTTTCTACAGAACAGGTGGCAGAGGTCGTAAAAATTGCCATGCGCTACCATGTCCCTATCTATCCGCGTGGTTCTGGAACGAACCTTAGTGGGGGAACCATTCCCATTGAAGGGGGTATCGTTCTCTCAATGCTTAATCTAAACAAAATCCTAGAAGTAGACGAGGATAATTTAACGGCAACCGTTCAACCTGGTGTGATCATACAGGCTCTCAATGATGAAGCAGCAAAACTCGGTTTATTGTATCCGCCGGATCCCGGTACAGTCACCACAGCAACGATGGGTGGCTCAGTTTCGGAGTGTTCCGGTGGATTACGTGGCCTCAAATACGGCGTTACCAAACATTATATAATGGGTTTGCAATTGGTCTTAGCGAATGGGGAAGTCATTAGATGGGGAGGGAAAACGGTAAAAAACGTTACAGGTTATGATTTAGTGGCGCTCTTTACTGGGGCTGAAGGAACGTTGGGGATTATTACCGAGATTATCGTCAAACTGATTCCTGCTCCCGAAGCACGTAAAAGCATTTTGGCTGTCTTTGATGACGTTGATAAGGCGGGGAAGGCCATTGCGGCCATTATCCGAAATAAGGTCATTCCGGCTACCCTGGAAATCATGGATAATGTGACCATTCAGACCGTGGAGAATTTTATGCATGCGGGACTTCCGCTGGATGCCGAAGCGGTCCTCTTGTGTGAAGTCGATGGGTATAAAGAAGTTGTGGAACGGGAAACCGTTTTAGTCGAACGGATTCTGAAGGAAGAAGGGGCAGTTGAGGTAAAAATAGCCAAGGATGATAAAGAACGCGACCTTTTGTGGCTGGCTCGTCGTAGCGCACTTCCCGCCCTCGCTCAGAAAAGACCGACGACTGTGCTGGAAGATGCGACCGTTCCCCGCAGTAAAATCCCCGAGATGCTTAAAGCGATTCGTAGAATTGCGGTAAAAAATAATCTTCAGATTGCCACGTTCGGGCATGCCGGAGACGGGAATCTACACCCCACTATTTTAACAGATGAACGTGATTTGGAAGAAATGAAACGAGTTCATCTTGCAGTGGACGAAATTTTCCAAGTGGCTATATCTCTAGGGGGAACTCTTTCGGGTGAACATGGGATTGGTATCGCCAAAATGAAATATTTGGACTGGGAATTTGGAGAAGCAGGTGTGGCAGTTTTGCGGCGTATTAAAGAAGCCCTGGATCCCAACTATGTATTGAACCCTGGGAAGATTGTAAGGAGGGACTGATCGTGTCCGTATATGATTCATTGGATTCGATTACCGAAGAACTCCGTAAATGTATGAAATGCGGAAACTGCATGGCGGTATGCCCCATATACAAGGAAACACGCCAAGAAGTTGGAGTTGCAAGGGGCAAGATTAGTTTAGTGGAATTTCTTCTCGCTGGACAAATAGAGATGACTGAAGGAATGGCGGAGCGCTTTTCTCTTTGCACGACCTGTATGGCCTGTAATACCAGCTGTCCCTGTGAGGTTCGGTTTGATAAAATTATCCTTGCAGCAAGGGCGGAGTCCGTCCGTAAAAAAGGGTTGCACGCAGTCAAAAAGATTGCCTTTACTGCCTTGAAGATGCAACGAGTGTTTGATTTCGGAATGAAGGCAGGAAGTATATTTCAGGGCGTGGCCTTAAAGCACATACCGAATAAACACAGTCGTATGGCGAGGATGCGCGTTGATATCGGGATTGGAACGGAAAAAGTGTTCCCAATGTTGGCGGGGAAGGCCTTAAGATCTGAGTTTCCCGAAGTGATTAAGGTTAAAAAACCAAAAATGAGAGTGGCCTTCTTCACGGGCTGCATGATCAACTACTTCTATACGGATATAGGAAGAGCGGTAGTCGAGGTGCTCGCGGAACATGACATTGAGGTCGTCATTCCTAAAGACCAGGGATGCTGTGGTATCCCTGCCTCGATTAACGGAGATGTTGTCTCAGCTCGTATTTTGGCTAAACGCAATTTGCGGGCGTTTGAGAAGGTGGGGGCAGACGCGTTAGTCGTGGCTTGCTCATCTTGCGGTACCGCTTGGAAGCATGTCTTTGGAGAGCTGCTGGAGAATGATCCGGAATTTAAAACCTTGGCAGATAAGTGGGCTGCAAAATCGTATGATATTTCGGAGTTCCTGATCTATCAAGTTCCCTTCAAAAAAGAAGGCTTGGGCCGAGTAGCGCGCAAAGTGACTTATCATGACCCTTGCCACTTAAACCGTGGACAGGGGATTAACCAAGAACCGCGCGAAATTCTAAAAAGCATTCCAGGTGTGGAATTAATTGAAATGAAAGATCCAGGCCGTTGTTGCGGTATGGCTGGATCATTCAGCCTTGTACACCAGAATCTCTCTATACAGATTTCCGATCATAAAACTGCGGATATTGCCCAGACTCACACGGATACCGTCGCAACGGGCTGTCCAGCTTGTCGCTTGCAGCTGCAAAGTGGGGTCGAAAATGCTGGATTTGACGAAGAAGTATTGCACACGATTCAAATCTTGGCTGAGTCTTATCGAGTAGGTAAGGAAGAACTGAAACGTTCTAGATAGTCAAATACCACCCTTAACAACGTTCGTTCAGCCGCTTAACATGGAAACGCTTTGATTAAAGAAGTGTTTCCATGTTTTTTAATGAGAATATTGGGTTTTGGCTAGGTGATATGTTACACTAAGAAAGTAACTAAANNAAAAATCAGCAGAGTTCTTCCTTGTGCAGAGGTTCAGAAGGAGTGATATAGGGTGATTATAAAACCCATTAGAACCCAGAAAATTTATGAACAGATTGTTGATCAGATTGGCCAACTTGTTGCTGAAGGGCACTTGAAACCTGGTGACCGTTTGCCTTCAGAGCGGGAATTAGTTGAGCGGTTTCAAGTCAGCCGTGCATCCATTCGTGAGGCCATCAGCGCCCTTGAGATGATGGGGTTGATCGAAGTTTGTTCTGGTGAAGGAACGTACATCCGACAAGTTAATATTGATACGGTGGTTGCTCCCCTCGCCTGGATGCTATTTATTGAAAAAGATACGGAACTGGAACTTTATGAAGCTCGCAAAATTCTGGAGGTTCAGGCTGCGGGGTTAGCAGCAGAAAGAATAGAAGAAGATGAGCTCAGTGAGATGTTTGAAGCCTTAGAAGTCATGCGAATGGATCTCAAAATACAGCGTTTGGGAGAAGACGCGGATCATCGGTTTCATTATGCAATTGCAAGGGCCACATATAACAAGATCCTGGTCCGTTTGATGAACACTATCTCAGATACTATGCGGAAAACATTGAAAACCAGTCGCAGCAAGCTTTACGAAGACAGGAGCACGCCAGAGAAATTATATAAAGAGCATTATTCAATTTATGAGGCTATAAAAAATCATGATGTGGAAAAAGCTCAGAAGCTTATGTTGGATCACTTAGTCGGCGTTGAAACCCAACTGGCGATGTACTTACTTCTGGACGATAAATAGAGGCGGAAACACAGATTGTTGTGTGTTTCCAGCCTCTTCTATCTAAGAAGGGAGTTTTAGGATATAGGAAACTTACTTCA
>PKWS01000297.1 GCA_003132105.1 Desulfosporosinus sp. | reverse complement strand
AAGCGGTGGTTGTTTTAAAAGGATCTGTGACCATTATTGCTTCTCCAGACGGGCGCGCCTTTTTCAACCCAACTGGTAATCCAGGACTCGGAACAGGGGGAACGGGAGATGTGCTCACAGGCAGCATTCTGGGTTGGTTGGCTCAAGGGGTTGAGCCACTCGAGGCGGCATGCCTGGGCGTATATTTGCATGGGAAGTCTGCGGATGTCTTAGCAGGTGAGTACGGGTGGTCAGGATTCACTGCATCGGAAGTAGCGGATGCGCTCCCAAAAGTTCGGCGTGAGTTGGAACTTAAGCAAAATATAGAGAAANNGCTGAGAGAAAATTACTTCAAGCTTCAGGCGTATACTCGAAGTGAAATGATGCCAATTGTCAAGGCTGATGCCTACGGGCATGGAGTGATCCCTGTTGTGAAAACGCTGATAGCGTGTGGAGCAAAGCGTTATGGTGTGGCTTTATTGGAAGAAGCATTAGAGATTAAAGCAGTGTTTCCTGAATTGAGTGTCATGGTCATTGGGGCTACCGAGGTTGATCAATCGGATATTTTAGTTAGAGAGGAGATCATCCCTGCCATTTTCCAATTGTCCCAGGCACAAGCTCTCTCCGAGGCGGCCGTGAAACAAAACCGAACTGCGAGATTACATATAAAAATTGATACAGGAATGAACCGGATCGGATTTAGAGAGAGAGACTTCGCCGATATCATGAAAATCGCAGCTTTGCCTAATCTATTTATTGAAGGGATTTTTACGCACTTTGCTATGTCAGATCAAAGAGATCTCTCGTTTGCTCGGGAGCAGCTTAACCGTTTTCAATCCCTTTATGACAAGCTGAAGAAGGCCGGGCTAACTATTCCAATTCGTCATGTGGCAAACAGCGCGGCGATCCTCCAGTTCCCGGAATCCCATTTTGAGTTAGTTCGTCCTGGAATTAGTCTTTATGGACTTACCCCTTCTTCACAGATTGGCGGAAATGTTGGTTTGGAACCAGTAATGTCTTGGAAAGCTAAAGTTTCTCATGTCAAAAGTATAAAAACAGGAGAAACGGTAAGTTATGGCCGCACATTTCAAGCAGCTTACCCTACGCGTGTGGCAACTATCCCTATCGGATATGCTGATGGCCTGCGCAGAGCACTTTCCAATCAGGGCGAAATGCTCATTCATGGGAAACGTACCACAATGATTGGGCGGGTCTGTATGGATCAAACCATGTTGGAAGTGACGAAGATACCAGGAGTACAAGTAGGCGATGTCGTAACGATTTTGGGGAAAGATGGTCATGATCAAATTACAGCGACAGAAATGGCAGAGTGGCTCGGAACCATCAACTATGAAGTGGTCTGTGGAATCTCCAGACGAGTTCCCCGAGTATATCTTGGTCCAACAGAGGAATAATAAATACCATGATCTATCGGTTATCCCAGAGGGAGCTCACACTTGACGAAGTGTGAGCTATATTTTTTCGCAATAATACATAATACTTTTGTACTTTTAGTTATCATAAATCCGAGAATATGTTAAAATAAGTCGTTTACTCAGTAAACTTTGCTCAGAGAATAATTCGTAGGGCATATGAATATGCAAAATATTAAAACTTGCTGTCAAAAAAGGTTCAAAGGTGGTGATGCGAATGGGAAAATATTCGAGTAATAGGCTGAATTCTTCATAATATTGCATTGATTTATGAATGCAACAATAATACGTGGAATTCAGGATATATTTATTTTCGCTCTAAAAGTAGTTTTATTTGCACACAGGTTCTTTTTAAATTTAAGGAGGTAATAGGAAGATGGAATGGCCAAAATCAAATGATGCCTTGGGGACAGTAAACCGCGGAAACGCAAGTGAATCAGGACTTTGTACCTTATGCCGCGCGGATTGCCAAGGAAAATGTGAAAACTGGATGTCTAGTTTAAAGGGCAGAAAAATGCTTTATCCTCGGGATTTTGGAACAACCACAGCAGGTAGTTCCAACACAACTCATATCGGTGTTAACTATAATGCTCTTCGAGTTCAGGGCTTTAACTACGGGGCAAATGGGGTGCCAGGCGCATTGACCAATAGTGCCGATGATTGCATCTTCCCTAATGTTAGCACTGAAACAGAATTTGGCGGCCAAATTAAAACCAAGGTTAGGGTGCCTATGATGACAGGAGCCTTAGGTTCAACTTTCATTGCTGCAAAATATTGGGATTCCTTTGCTATTGGTGCGGCATTAGTCGGATTCCCTATTGTTGTCGGTGAAAACGTCGTCGGAGTCGATAAAGAATCTGTGTTGGAAAACGGGAGAATTGTTAAAGCGCCAGAATTAGACCGTCGGATTCAAACCTATCTCAATTATTACGATGGCTATGGGGCTATTATCATCCAAATGAATGTGGAAGATACTCGTAACGGAGTTGCCGAATACATTATTGAAAAATATGGCAATGACGTTATCCTCGAGTTGAAGTGGGGACAAGGAGCTAAAGATATAGGCGGCGAAATTCAAGTTAGCAGCCTAGAGTACGCTCTTTTTCTCCAAAATAGAGGATATATTGTTGACCCTGACCCGAGTAAACCGGAAGTTCAGGCGGCCTTCAATAACGGTGCTCTCAAATCATTCGCACGTCACAGTCGCCTAGGCTATACGAATCTTTCTAATTACGACGAAGTTCGGGCCGATTTCATGAAAGCAATTGAATATCTCAGAGGGTTAGGTTATAAACGAATCTCATTGAAAACCGGTGCTTACGGTATGGAAGCTTTAGCCGCCTCCATTAAATTAGCCACTGACACTAAACTTGATTTACTTACTATTGATGGCTCCGGTGGCGGTACTGGTATGAGCCCCTGGCACATGATGGAAACTTGGGGAGTTCCTGCCCTCCATCTCCATGCCAAAGCTCATGAATATGCTAGTATTTTAGCGGCGAAAGGACAAAAAGTGGTTGATATGGCCTTTGCTGGTGGATTAGCCAGAGAGGACCACATCTTTAAGGCTTTAGCTTTAGGCGCACCTTTCACTAAATTAGTGTGTATGGGTAGAGGTATGATGATCCCTGCATTTGTGGGCGCGAACATCGAGGGGGCACTCAATCCCGAACGCAGAGCCCTGTTGAGTGGGAATTGGGATACCTTACCTAAGAGCGTACTTGAACACGGCTCAAAGGCGGAAGAAATCTTTGCAGGTTACCATGATATGCAAAGCAAGATTGGTGCGGATGCCATGAAGAAAATCCCTTATGGCGCGATTGCTGTTTGGACTTTAGCGGATAAACTTGCCGGTGGACTTCAACAGTTTATGGCTGGTGCCCGCAAGTTCTCACTTAACCAAATTGCACGAACGGATATTTCCTCCGCTAATCGTGAGACAGAACTTGAAACGGGTATCCCCTTTATCACAGATTTCCAAGATGAGTTTGCTAAGAAAATCTTGAATAGCTAACTCAATTAAGTAGCACTCAGAGGTATCTAAATTTGATAAGTGCGAAGGGGCTGTTATCGTTTATTACAGCCCCTTTTCTTTAATAATTTCATATGATTCAAGGATTATTCCCGCTAGATTGGTGAATAATTCTTTTTTTTGGGCAGCGTACCCGCACTCTTAACCGGACTGGGATTTGGGTCTTTTTTTAAGGGTTTTGAGCACGGAGGGATTATTGAATACTTACAAATACATTATACATTGGAGCTTTTAGTTACGATGAATCAGTAAATATGTTAATATTGAGATAATACTTGGTATGTATGTAGAAGTTCACAAACTGTAAACGTTCCTTGCGGCCTCCACGATGAAACTTTGTTGACGGAAGTCTATAAATGAATTAGAAAAAAAGGCAAAGTTTGGGCATGGGAATGTAGTTATTCGATTCAAATATTTATGATACAATTTTTATCATCGAAGTTGTTGACTAAAGGGTGTGTATTATGCAAAGTTATGGTTTACCAAAGAAACAGGGTCTTTACGATCCAGCCCTAGAACATGATGCTTGCGGTATGGGATTTGTCGTTAATATCAAGGGGGAGAAGTCTCATGACATTATAGATGAAGCCTTAACTGTACTGGAAAACTTAAGCCACAGAGGGGCAAGCGGAGCAGATGAAAATTCAGGGGACGGTGCCGGAATACTGATCCAGATCCCTCACGTTTTCTTCAAAAGGGAATGTGAT
>PKWS01000347.1 GCA_003132105.1 Desulfosporosinus sp. | reverse complement strand
ATAGCTATTTCCTTGACCGTCTAACAAATCTACATCACCTTTGACAAGAATAGGTCCGTTATCAAAGATTTGAACTTTTGCAGTCATTTAATTCACCTCCTTTTAACATCGATAGTTTTCCCCTTAATTACAAGGAAATATTCTAAAACTCAGGGTCGAGTCATGCCTTGCATAGACAAAGTAGTTGCTTCGTCATGGGGTAAGAGTTTTATGTATTTGCGAAGAAAAAGACTACTGAGACTTCATTTGTCATAAAGTGAAGTTAAGGCAATTAAAATGGCTGAACCAATTAAAGCAACATTTTTCATAAAATGCTGCATTTGATTATTTTTCTCCGTTTTATCTTCAATGCTCCAAAATCGATGAGCCATCATTGTTGTAGGCAAAAGAAAAAATATAATTAAAATAGAACCATATAGACTATAAGAACGATATACTATTCCAATTCCACCAATGAAAGAAACAATGTTGGAACTTATAGCTGAAAATTTAGGAAAAGGAACCTTCAATGTGGTTAAATACTGCACAGTATTTTTAAAGTTCCATAGTTGCATAATACCACTGAAAATAAAGAGTAGTGAAAATAATAAACGCCCTATTAATAGTAAAATCATAATATGTTGATCTATATAATGAGTTATTATAGTTGGATTCATATGTGGAATAGTCATAATAAACACCACCACCCCCAAGAAGAAAGAATGAATGCTTGCTTAGTGTGCCAATAAAAGCAATAATATATTCAGATAATAAAGTTAGGTTCGAATGAATTCTTTCCGCTTTCTGCGAATAATTTCACAGTGAATTCCTAAAATCCGAGAGAATATGAATGTAGTAAATAGGCTTTGGGAATTTGCGGGACGTTATACGACATGACCAGAAATAGCAGAATGTATTAGCCAAATACATTCTGCTATTTCTAGGTTCGCTAAACTTCTATTTAGAGATGGTTTCGGAGACCATTTGAGTTTACACAAAAATAGAACACCATTAGGATTCGAACTTCGCGTTATCCATATAATACCAAAGTGGAATTTGCTTTAAGATGTGGCTCGAACTTCGGATGGGTGGCCATTTTCGCCTGAGAGATGGCCGTAATCATTACCGGAATAGTGGCTTTGTCACAAAGTAATATCCACACTAAAGAGGGTTAGGAGAAGAGAAGAATCGGTAATCGGTAGTAACTAAAAATTGAAAAAGGCAAGAACCAGCGTTTATCGCTGTGTTCTTGCCTTTTCTGTCGGTGATCATGGTAGAATGAGATAATCGAGAGTATAAGTTATTGCCTTTATGCCATATATTGGTATAATCTGATTATACCTAATGCGAGTAACCATGCATTTTGAGTAAAGTTTGAATGCGAGATGGGAAATGAGGTGCCAAGTGATGGATAAGTTAATGGAAAAATGCAAAGCGGCGGTTGCAGCCTTTCCTGAGATTGAGTTGGCTTACTGGTTCGGATCACGCGCTAAGGGAAAAGGAACTCCTCTAANNTGATTGGGATTTTGCAGTTAAATATAATAAAGACATGACATGGAAAGAACAATTAAATGTTCGTTCCACCATTGCTAATAGCCTTGAAACAAATGCTATCGATTTGGTGGACTGGGATCAAGCACCCCTACCATTGCGTTATGCTGTCGTACAGGAAGGCGTCTTGCTCATTAGTCGTAATGAGAGCTTAAGGGTGGAATTAGAAACACTGACACGGTCTCGCTATTGGGATTTTGAACCTTGTTTACGTGAGCATCAGGAAGCATTCTTCCGGCGCGTTGCAGAAAGGGATTATGATTTGGTTAATCGCACAAAGGTCGAGCGGCAATTAGAGCTGATTAAAGAATACTTGGATTTTTTAAGAGAAATTCAATTGCTCCCAGAAGAAGAGTTTGCCGCGTCTAGAAGGGATTTTCATAGTGCTGAACGTTGCTTGCAGTTAGCTATCGAATGCTTAATTAATATTGGAAACCACATTATTTCCGATCAAGGCTTGCGAGCCCCAAAAGATTATGCGGATATTTTTAAGGTTCTCGCGGAAAAGAGTATCTTACTAATGGAGGACGAGCTGACCCTAAAACAAATGGTGCAGTTCCGTAACCGGCTCGTCCATGTTTATTGGGATATTGAACCCAAAGTATTGTGGCAAATTATTCACGAAGAGTTAGGAGATATTGAACGGTGCGCACGAAACTTGGCTAAATATGCGCAAAATCACTGATCTCCCAAAAGGGTAAATTTCTTTCCTCTAAAGGAAAGAAATAACCGTTACCACTTGCAGGCAAGAACCAGCTTGTTAAAGCTGCGTTCTTGCTTTTTTGTNNTAATCAACCAACTCACACAAATATGTCTAAACCCTGTGTTAAAATAAAAGAAACGAATCCCGTCAACCCAAGCCAGAGGAATTGCGTCAATGAGCGCTGTTGATAAGGCGTGAAGAAACCACTAAGAAACGACTTCCAATGCAGCGTGTGCAAAAGGACTAAGACCCTGACTACAATAAGGGGGGGCTAAAAGATGAGCGAGGTTCAGAACATCCGTGAGCGGAGTGAAAAAGAAGAGGAAGAACGCCTTTCTCGATATGCTGCGAAAAGCAGGGATGCTATGCGCGAGCGATTGGAAGAAGAGTGCCCAATCCGTACAAAATTCCAACGGGATCGTGATCGGATTTTGCACAGTAAACCGTTTCGCCGTCTTAAACATAAGACTCAGGTTTATATTGCCCCTTCTGGTGATCATTACCGAACCCGCATGACGCATAGTTTGGAAGTTTCCCAAATAGGCCGAACGATCGCTCGGGGGCTCCAGTTGAATGAGGATCTCATCGAAGCGATTGCTTTAGGGCATGATGTTGGACATACTCCCTTTGGACATGTTGGGGAGGAGGCTCTACGACACATCATCACTCACTTTGAACATAATGAGCAGTCGATACGTATTCTAAAGGTTCTGGCCCGTGAGGGTCAGGGATTGAATCTCACCGAGCCTGTTCTTGATGGAATCTTACATCACACCGGAGAAGGCAAACCGATAACCCTTGAGGGACAGATTGTGAAAACAGGAGACCGGATTGCATATCTTTGTCATGATTATGATGATGCNNGGAGAGAAGCCGAGCGCTATGATTACGACGATGGTGGTTGACATGATTGAGGCCTCTATTGGGCAAAACTGCATTCATCAGTCGGTCAAGGTCCAAGGAGCAATGCAGGAATTCCGACAATTTATGTTTGCCAGGGTATACAACAGTCCAACCTTATGCGAAGAGCGTCGTAAAGGGAAATACATTATTCAGGCCCTTTTTGAGTATTATATACGGGATACCTCCAAACTCCCCGAGAACTTTTTGATTTGGGCTGGCGGGGACAAAACCCAAGCGGTCGCTGACTATATATCCGGGCTGACTGATAATTACGCGATTCATCTGTTTGGAAGGTTGTTTGTTCCTCGCTAGAGAGGAAGTGTCTTAGCGCGTTCACAGCATCCTACGGCGCAAAGTGTTCGTTGTGTGTCAGCGCCTTGGCGATAATCTCCACCGGAGACTATCGTGTTCCATTGCTATTTGCTTGTCGCTAAGGCTAAAACTCAAAACCTCTTGGCTTTCTGCATGTGGTCGCTCCTTGCCGTCCATGGCACCGCGACATCAGTCCATCTCGGCATCTAGCCATCCATGGCGATGCTCCTAACCTCAAACGTCCTGTTTGAGTCATGGACAAGTCGTTGAGTTTCTTCACGCCTTATCACCTGCACTCATTTCACGCAATTCCTCTTTGCGTGCTCTCTAAGCTAAGAAACTTTCTTTAGCTTGAGTGGCCGGGGGATGGAACGAGTCATCAGCCCATCCCAGCGTCTCGCCAAGGATGGCGATGGTCCCTTCTCACATTACGACAAAGGTGGTTGAGAGCCTAGCTCTCAACCACCTTTGTCTCCAGTTTTATTGACGTAATTTCTCTCTCCGTGCTCTCAAGCTAAGAACTTCATCTAGCTTGGGTCTAGGGGGCGTCGTAGTGTGGAATGCATAGGAATAGCCTATCTTTTGCTGATTAAGCTAACATTTCGCTTAAGTGGTGCACTAGTGTCTAGGTGCCCTAGTATTCCGTCCTGTTTTTTCCCGTTCAAGAGAAATTGCACACTATGAATATTCGGAAGAGTGGTTAACGTGTTGACGATGCTATACATTGTCATTTGTTCACCAGCTGAGCCTCCGCCAAAGTTCTTTTGGAAGTCTGTGGAGAGATTAATGGTTGCCAGGCCGTCTGCGCTAACAGTCGCGCTGAGTAATGCCGTACCCATAGGAAGTGGTTTTTCCAATCCAGAGGGAGGAGTTTCCAGTTCTTTGAACATCGCTTTGATCACTTCTTTATCCTTGATTACCACTGTTCGATCCGTCGCAATTAATCCACTAGCATCCGCATTGGGGAAGTAGAGGGTTAATTTTACGGACTCCTGCGTCGAGTCCGAGGGAGTGACAGGGGCAGAAGGAGTTGGAGTAGTTTCGAGGGCTTTGGGTGTAGGATCACTGGGTGATTTAACTGTTGCATCTTTGGTTGAAGTACATCCTGTGAGAAAGATCCCGACAAGTAGCATTGTAACAATCGTTAGAAAAAGAGTTTTCAATGTATGTCTGGACATAATATATCCACCTTCCTCATATGGTTCTTTATTTGTACCAATCTGCTTCATTTCAGAATGATACAGATTATTGTTTACATATTAACATGATTTTCAAGTAGGGGAAAGGTTTGAGCAGCTGTTTTGTATAAATAAATGTCGTAGAAAGGAGGTATTATCAATCAAAAAGGAGAATAAAATAGTTTCTGGAAAAGTATTTGAATTCTTTCTAAAAGTATTTCTGGATAAGAAGACAAAAAAAGAGGATTTCGTGAATTTTCGGCGAAGAATTGTATAAGCAAAGGGTTGACAAACTAAATAAAATGTGGGTAAACACCGAAGGGCGAAAGAACGTGGAAAATAGGATTCATGACGAATTAATTCCGGAAGAGACTATCGAGGAAGTGCGTTTGCGCACGGATATCGTTGAGGTTATATCTGAATACGTCAGCTTGCAGCGTAAGGGGAAAAACTATTGGGGACTTTGTCCTTTCCATTCGGAAAAGACACCTAGTTTTACTGTGACCCCTGAGAAACAAATGTTTTATTGTTTTGGATGCAATGTTGGAGGAAACATTTTTTCTTTTGTCATGAAGAAGGAAAATTGGTCTTTTGTTGAGAGCGTTCATAATTTGGCGAGCCGATACGGCGTGTCACTTCCTGAGAAGGAACAATCTCCCCGTGAACGGGAAGAAAACCGACTTCGCCGGCGTTTTGAAGAAATTAACGAATGGGCTGCAAGCTACTTTCATGACCTTTTATTGAGATTACCCGAAGGAGAACCCGGACGAGTCTACTTTGCTAAGCGCGGGGTTGACCTTGATACCATGAAAAGCTTTCGTTTAGGTTATGTTCCGGAGCGCTGGGATGGATTATTGCGTTACATGCAAGAACGGGGCGTTCTGCCACATGAATTAGCCGAAGCAGGCCTAGCCGTTGAAAAAGAAACTCAAAGTAAAGACGGGCAACAATATTATGATCGTTTCCGAAATCGCGTCGTATTTAGTATACTCGACCGACGTAAACAACCCATTGCCTTTGGTGGCCGAGTGCTGGATGATTCAATCCCTAAGTATCTGAATTCTCCGGAAAGTTCTTTTTTTAATAAGGGGCATCACCTCTATGGAATGCATCGTGCGCATCAAGGGATTCGTGAAGAAGGATATGCTCTCTTGGTCGAGGGTTATATGGATGTCATCGCACTGCAAAATGCTGGGTTCCCGAATGCGGTAGCGTCCTTGGGAACGGCTTTAACAAAGGATCAGGCAAAGCTTTTGAGACGGTATACTTTACGCGTCGTCCTTCTCTATGATTCTGATGAGGCGGGAATTCAAGCTGCATTTCGAGGAGGAGATATACTCCGCGACGCTGGAATCCGGGTAGACGTCTTAACCTTAACCGGAGCAAAGGATCCGGATGAGTTCTTGAAAAGTTACGGTGTGGAGGAGTTTAAAAAAGCTCTGAGCAAGGTTTTGACCTTTGTGGAGTTCAAATTTCGGACACTTGTTCGCGAAAAGCCACCACGGAACATTCCTGAAAAGGCAGAATTAGTGATTAAACTTGCAACGGATATATTGAAAGTTACCAGTCCAGTTGAACGGGAGGGGTATGAACGCTTTTTGAGTTTGGAACTTGGCCTTACGTTAGAGGCAATACAACGCGAAATTGCAAGCCAGGAACCGAAAAAACATAAAAAAGAGCGCGAAAAGGAATATTCTCAACAAAAACAGGTTAGTTCTCTAAAAATTAGAGATAATATTACTGATGCCATTATACGTAAGGATAATAGTGCACCCCCTCTACCGTCTGTCTATTTAGGGGTTTATCGAGCAGAGCTCTTACTTCTGCGTATGCTATTAGAAGATATTTCACATTTGCCAAAAATCAAGGCAATGCTTGGAGATCGTTTTTGGAAAGTCCCTGTACATCAACAAATCTTTAATTATCTCGATGAGGATGGCGTATTGCCAGCGCACTGTGACGAAACAGTTCAGAGCAGGTTGGCGAGCTTGCTCCTGGAAGAGTTAGATATATCTCAAACTGAGCAACTTTTAGATGATTGCATTAAGGAAATTCTTTCTACTCAAGCCGAGGAAAGAGTAGAAGATCTTCAAGTGCGCATGGCAACTTTAGAAAAATCCGGTGACATGGCAGGGGCCATGGCTCTGTTGAAAGAGATAGGAGAGCGGTTAAAACGTGGCGAAAAGTAAGGTTAAAGACTCTCAAAGGAATGATCTGAGGGAAGGTGGGGGACAGATGAACGAAGAGCAAAAAATGGACAGTGTCCAAGCCCTCATTCAGAAAGGCAAAAAGAAAGGATCCATAACATATCGAGAGATTATGGATGCTCTCCAAGGGGTTGAGCTTACCGCGGATCAAATTGACGATGTCTACCAACAATTTGGCCGTATGGGAATAGATGTGGTGCCTGAGCCTGGAGAAGATCTAGTTCTGAAAAAGGCCAAGGAAGACGAGGAGGAAACAGCAAAGGAGTCGGATGACGATGTAGAGGAAGAGGCGGAAGTGGATCTAAGCGTCCCTGAAGGCGTGGGAATTGATGATCCAGTCCGCATGTATCTGAAAGAAAT